>JALSGV010000214.1 GCA_026982565.1 Gammaproteobacteria bacterium | reverse complement strand
CAGGAGACACCATCGTCATCAGGCCGGGCGAGCAGATCCCCACCGACGGTTCCATCACCGAGGGCAGCAGTTATATCGATGAATCCATGATCACCGGCGAACCCCTCCCCGCCGAAAAACAACCCGGCGCCGAGGTGATCGGCGGCACCGTCAACAAAACCGGCAGCTTTGTCTACACCGCCACGCGCGTCGGCGCCGATACCGTGCTGGCGCATATCATCAGGCTGGTGGAAGAGGCCCAGTCGGGCAAGCCTCCCATCCAGCAGATCGCGGACCGTATCGCCGGCGTGTTCGTCCCCCTGGTCATCGCCGCCGCCTTGACGACTTTCCTGGTGTGGCTGACGCTGGGCCCCTCCCCCGCCCTCAACTATGCCTTCGTCGCCGGGGTCAGCGTACTGCTCATCGCCTGCCCTTGCGCCATGGGACTGGCCACGCCGACGGCGATCATGGTGGGCACGGGCAAGGCCACAGAAAGCGGCATTCTGTTCCGCAAGGGGACGGCTATCGAACTGCTGGCCAGGGTGGACACCATCATCCTGGACAAGACCGGCACCCTGACCAGGGGACAACCGGAACTGACGGATATCCACGTCATCGAGGGCGGTGAGGACGAACTCCTCAGCCTCATTGCCGCGGCGGAGAGCCGCAGCGAACACCCCATTGCGCAGGCCATCGTCGATGCCGCCAGGGCGCGCCGCCTGACGCTGCCCGCCACGGAGGCATTCGAATCGGAAACCGGCTTTGGCATCAACGCCCGTGTGGCCGGCCGCCAGGTGCTGGTCGGCTCGCCACGCCTGATGCGTGACAAGGGCATCGATGTGAGCCCTCACGAGGATCGGGCGCGGGCGCTGGCCACCGCGGGCAAGACGCCTCTCTATTGCGCCATCGACGGCCGGCTGGCGGCCATTCTCTCTGTTTCCGACCCCCTGAAATCCGGCAGCCGGGAAGCCATTGAACATCTGCGCCGCATGGGCATGCGCGTCGCCATGATCACCGGCGACAACCGGCATACGGCCCAGGCCATTGCCAGCGCCACAGGCATCGATGATGTCATGGCGGAAGTCCTGCCTCAGGAGAAGGCAGCGGAAGTGAGGCGCCTGCAGGCCGGCAACCGCCGCGTGGCGTTCGTCGGCGATGGCATCAACGATGCGCCCGCATTGGCGGCCGCCGACGTGGGGCTGGCCATCGGCACGGGGACCGACATCGCCATCGAGGCGGGCGACATCATCCTGATGTCGGGCGACCTGCGCGGCATCGTCAATGCCCTTGCCCTGTCAAAGCGCACCCTGCGCACCATCAAGGTCAATTTTTTCTGGGCCTACATCTACAACATCGCCTTGATTCCGGTGGCCGCGGGCATCCTCTATCCCTTTGCGGGGGTGCTGCTCAACCCCATGCTGGCGGCAGGGGCCATGAGCGTCTCCAGTCTGTTCGTGGTCAGCAACAGCCTGCGCCTGCGCCGCTTCCGATCACCACTCAGGCTGCGGCGGGACGCGGCCCCCACATTTCCCACAGGATAACCAGGATCATGATGGCCAGGCAGACCCCGATGAGGGTGCCTGATATCATGGTCATCCAGGCAAAACTGTCCGAGACGAAACGGGTCAGGTTGAGCCCGGCCATATCCCCCAGGAAACTGAGGAACAGCACCGATACCAGCAGGGACTTGGCGCCGCCCGACAGCCGCGTCAGGCAAAACAGGGCGCCGATGGAAATCAGGATCAGGGAGAACCCGAGCAAGTGGATATGCGCCAGTTGGACCAGCAACTGGGGCGGCAGCGAATCGTCCGCGCTCATCTCCTCATGCATGGCGCCGCCGCCCATGTCCATGCCGGACATGTCGTGATCCATGCCCGCCATATCGTGGTCCATGGCCATACCGCCCGACGCTTCCTCATCCAGGTCGTCGAAAGAGAACTCCTCTTCCACGAATCCCTGCTTCTCCATCATGGCATGCTCTTCCCGGGAAAGACTCTTGTCTCCATAGTGATCGGCGATGGCGTCGGCGCTGAGCCCCACGGACAGAGCGGCGTTCAAGGCGGCAGTGAGATAGCCCACACCCAGCACGATGACGAAACCGGTCACCAGCAGCTTCCAGTGCATGGCCAGGGATGAGAAGTCGAATTTTTTCGTAAAATCGGAAGAAACAGTCATTGGAACTACCCTCCATAGCGGTAAATTGAATGTGAAGCAGGCTGGGATTTGTCTACCAGGGAACAAATCATGCTGCTGATACAAGGGGCCAGCCAGACCCCACCGTGTCCCTGGTACTCCGTCAAGGTTATAACCTTGACGGAGTACCAGGCATGCCACTCACCCCTTTTGTATCTTTGGAGGATGGCCGTGTGAATGAGCATGACCCTGATGGCGATGGGACTGATCATGCTCTTCCAAGGAATCATCATGAAAATGCGATGCATCCACTTCCTCGTGTAAATGCCCGTGGTCGTGTTCGTGGGCATGCAGGTGGACATGGGCATGGCCGTCCGCGCCGTGGGCATGACGATGGGCGTGGAGGAATCGGCCAATGATGTGGCGGTGCCCCTCATCCATATCCTGCTCCTGCAAAATGCCATGAAGCAACTCATGGGTCATCAGGGCCAGGGGCATTTCCAGCTTGTTGTCTTCCAGAAGCCTGCGGTTATAGAGGATCTCCGTGGCCGGGCCGTCCGCCTCGATGCGCCCGTCCACCAGCAGCAGGCAGCGGTCACAGACCTCCAGGGCGATATCCAGGTCATGGGTACACAACAGGATGGTCTTGTCCGTCTCCTTGAGCCAGTTGATCATGTTGCGGCGGTTCATGGGATCCATGTTGGTGGACGGCTCGTCGAAGACGAGGATCTCAGGCTGATAGGACAGCACCGTCGCCAATGCCAGGCGCTTGCGCTCACCGAACGAGAGATGGAAGGAAGAACGCTCCTCGAACCCTTCCAGGCCGACGACAGACAGCGCCTCGCTGACCCGCGCATGGATCTCGTCTTCCTCCAGCCCCAGATTCAGGGGGCCGAAAGCCACGTCATCGAAAACGGTGGGACAAAAAAGCTGATCGTCCGGATCCTGGAACACGATGCCGATCTTGCGGCGTATCTCCTTGAGATTCCCCTTCGTGACTTCCATGCCATGCACGATGACCCGGCCCGAAGTCGCCAGTTCCACCCCGTTCAGGTGGCTCATGAATGTCGACTTCCCCGCGCCATTGGGGCCGATCAGCGCCACTTTCTCACCCTGGCGTATCTTGCAGGTGAGGCCCTTCAGGACTTCATGCCCATCGGGATAGGTAAAATGGATGTTATCCGCCTCGATCATGATTTGTCCGCTCATGCCATTCCCCCGCCCCTTCCAGCCTTGTGCAACACCGTCAATACCATCCCTGCTCAGCCGTATGCAAGCCGCCGCCAAGGTCGCCGTACATTATGATCATGGCAATGGAGATGATGACGAAGGCCTTGATATAGTCGCTGCCCGCGGACTGGAAGGTGACCAGCAGATGCAATTCACCCTGATACCCCTTGGAAAGCATGGCCTTGTAGACCCGCTCCGTGCGCTCGAAACTGCGCACCAGCAAGGTGCCGATAAAATGCCCGAAAATGCGCAGGGTCTTGAGATCCGTGCGCGCGACGAAACCGCGCGCGCGCATGGATGTGTGCATGCGGCGCATCTCATCGAGAAAAACGAAGGTATAGCGGTAGGTAAACAACAGCATCTGCACCACCACCTTGGGGCATTTGAGGTGCTGCAGGGCCAGCATGGAAATATCGAAACGGCTGGAGCCGAATATGGCAAAGGTGATCATGACGATGGCCAGGGCCTTGAGAAATATCAAGGAAGCCAGGCGCAAACCCTCCCAGGCGAAGGGCAGCCCCAGAATGCTGAATGCCGCCTCACCCGGATAGGTAAAGGGCATGATGAGGAAAAACGGTATCAGGAACACCAGCACGAACGACAGACCGTGGACCAGGAAGTGCCGGGGAAGCGCGCTGACCCCCAGGATAACCAGAGCCAGCAACAGGGCGGAAACGGCCATGGGGATGGTCTTGAGCAGCGCAATGGAGAGAATCAACAAACCCATGGAGAATATCTTGACCCGCGGGTCCCAACGCTGGAGGGGGGACGCCGTATGCGCGTAACGATCGATATCCAGTGCCATTGTCCGCCGCTCACCCCGCCTTTTTCACAGCTTGCTGCCCGGCCAGTATATCCGGTTTCACCTTCTGCAGGAATTCCGCGCACGCCCCCACCACGGCGGCCTCGATGAGCATGATGGGAAGATGGGCGGCCAGCACGGTGGCGGCAATGGCATGAAAGGCCTCCCCCGTGGTGACCAGGGCAATGGCCAGTACGATGCCCGAGCTGATCGTGGCCAGGGCGCCGGCCAGGGCGCCAAAAACGAACTCCCGCTTTTTGAAGGCAAAGCGGTGCCTTTGTTGCCAGACCAGATAGGCAATCAATCCGCCGCCGCCAAGCATCAGCGAATTGATGCCGATCACGGTAACCCCGCCGTGCCCGAATATGATTGCCTGCAGGATAATACCCAGCATGATGGCCGGAAAGGCCCGCCAGCCCAGGACCACGCCCACCAGCCCATTGAGTATCAGATGGATACTGGCCGGCCCCAGGGGCACCTTGATGAGCGAAGTGATAAAGAAGACGGCGGTGATGACGGAGATCTTCGGCACCTCCTCCATGTCCAGATTGCGCATGGTCGCCGCGGCGAGCACTGCAGTACCGGCAAAACCGACTGTCAGCGCCGGCGCGGATAATATACCTTCAGAAATATGCATGTCGTATCCTGGTTGCGTGTCCCGTCGGGCGTCTAAAGCTTTATCGGTAGCGAAGGGACAATAGTGTAGGCCTGATTCAGGCCTGCCTGTCCTTGCCAGCCTGCTGCAACATGCCCCGCGCCTTGACATAGAAGTAGACGCCTGCAATGCCCACGATGAAACCCAGCCCGCCAACGATATCGCTGAAACTGCGCCGCTCTTCCAGTTCGGAGATGCTGCGCATCAAGGGCCTGATGGCCTCCCCCACCGCCTTTTTCAGCTCGGCCCTGCTGATGCCGGCAGGACCCGCGGCCACCGGCGCCGCAGGGGTGGCCACCCCGCCACTCACCGGCGCCGCCTCTTCCGCCATCGCCTCACTGGATGGAGCATCCAAAACACCTGACAATTCGTTGCTGGCAATGACATACTCGGTCATATGGCCCATGCCGGCATTGAGCGTAATGCGTAAATCCACCTGCCGGGGAATATCGAAGACGAAGGCGCCTTCATCGTCTGTCTCGCCTTGCACCAGCACCCCGCCGGAAGGATCATAGACGATGACCTCACTGCGCTTGGCGCGCTTGCCATCGGAAAAATAACCCTCCACGAAGACCTGATCGCCTTCGGCAAAGGCAAACATATTGACCTTGTGGGCTTGTGCCGCACCGGAGAGGAGGCCTGCGCCCAGAATGAAGAAGACTGCCAAGTGAGTGGACTTGTGGGTCATTGCTATCAGTCCTTTATGGAATTGACTGGGCAGGCCGCCATTTCCCGCCCATATGAAGTAAGAATTTTAGCACATACCGCCTATCGTGTCATATGCAATCACATCGGCATAAACAGGGTTACTGAGAGGCGGGCATGGACGTCCCGCATAACTCAATTTACGGACAAGGGAGTATAATCCGCCCCCGGAAAACACGGGGGCGGTTGGTTTCAGGCGGTCTTCTGTAATTTCCTTTCGCTGACCCCGGGGTCTTCCGAGTTGTGCTCGACCCAATGCTTGTTTCCTTCCGTCGTAATCTCGCATTTCCAGAAAGGCGCCCTTTCCTTGAGGTAATTGATGATATAGCGGCAGGCATCGAATGAATCCTTGCGGTGGGCCGCCCAGGCCGCAACGACCACCATGGGATCGGTGGGCACCATGTCGCCTACACGGTGCACGACGAGGGTATCCATCACATCCCACTCATCCATGGCCTCCTGGCACACCTTCTCGATATGGCGCTCCGTCATCCCGGGGTAGTGGTCCAGGCTCAAGGACTTGACATTCTCACCATCGTTGAAGTCACGCATGGCCCCCACGAAAACCACGACGCCGCCGTGTTTGCCGGCAGGCAGGGTCTTCTCGTGTTCCTGCACCTCTTTGTAGGGATCCAGCGCCTCTTTCGTGACAAATACCTTCATGTTCAACCTCCGGTGACTGGTGGAAAAAAAGCGACTTCGTCGCCATTCTTCAACTGATGACTGGTATCGGTGTACTCCATGTTGACAGCGACCAGTATCTTTTCCGCGATGGGCTCATCGGACACCTTCCCCCACAGGTCGGCAACCGTCACGTTTTCACTGTCGAAACTGACCTGGTCCTCGGAACGGCCCATACGGTCCCGCAGGCTTGCAAAATATCTAACCTTTATATCCATATGGATCTCTCCCACATCTTGCTGTTGCTGTGTTATGTCATGCGCTCCTGCGCCAGCTACCGGATTTTCCGCCCGACTTGGAAAGCAGGCCGACGTCGGAAATAACCATGCCGCGATCCACCGCCTTGCACATATCGTAGATGGTCAGCAGGGCGACCTGCACGGCGGTGATGGTTTCCATCTCGACGCCGGTCTGGCCATTGCAGCGCACGGTGGCCTTGCAATAGACCGCGTTCTTCTCCGGCTCCGGCTCCAGTTCAACATCCACGGAGGTGATCATGATGGGATGACACAGAGGAACCAGATCAGGGGTCTTCTTGGAACCTATGATGCCGGCCACGCGCGCGATGCCCAGCACGTCACCCTTCTTGTGACTGCCTTCCATGATTTTCTTGAGGGTTTCGGGCTCCATGTAGATACGCCCCTCTGCAACGCCTTCACGGGTGGTGATATCCTTGCCGCCCACATCAACCATATGGGCTTCTCCAGAGGCATTGAAATGTGTCAGATCATTGAAACTCATAAGCTACGCTCTTTTCAGGTTGGTTTACGAAACATGATGGTAATGAATGTTGATTGAAAGCCGCAAGCTCCCAGGTCATCAACCACCAATCTGGGTCATGCTGGCCCTGGCCCGTTCGATGTCGGAGACATTGATCTTGGCGGCGACACTGGCAGCCTTCTTGGCCTCGAAGCCGTCCCTATGCTTTTCATCGAAGGCCTTGCGGAACAGGGCGACGATATCATCGTCTCCGGCGCCATTACGCATCAGATCCTTCAAGTGGTAAGGCACCTCGGAGTAGAGACAGTTCATGATATTGCCGTCCGCCGTGACGCGAATGCGCGAGCAGTTGCCACACAGGCTGCGGGTGAAGGCGGGGATGACGGCGATCTTGCCGGCGTAGCCGGGGACCTGATAGATGTGATGCTCGGTGCGGGTTCCCGAGGCGGGGTTGATTCCCGTACCACTGTAATGCTTCTCGATCTGGCCGCACAGGTCCGCCGCGCTGGCGAAATGCTGCCCCGTCTCCCAGATCTGGTGGGCATCGAAAGGCATGAATTCGATGAAGCGCACCGTCACGGGCTTGTCCTTGGTCAGCTCGCAGAAAGGGATCAGCTCATCCTCGTTGAAACCACGCATCAGGACCACATTGACCTTGACGCGGGGAAAACCCAGCTCGACGGCCAGGTCGATGCTCTCCAGCACCTTGTCCAGGCCCGGGCGGCGGGTGATTTGCTCAAACTTGTCCTCGTGCAGGGAATCCAGACTGATGTTGACGCCAAACAGTCCCGCCTCACGCAGATCCCTGGCATACTTGGGAAACAACAGGCCATTGGTGGTCAAATGCACGGCCTTGACGCCCGGCGTCTGCGCGGTCTTGGCCACCAGATCGACGATATCGCTGCGCACCAGCGGCTCCCCGCCGGTGTAGCGCACCTTTCTGACTCCCATACGCGCCAGCACGTCGACGACTTTCAGGATCTCCTCGCTGCGCAGCACCATGTCCTTTTCCTTGAACTTCACCCCCTCTTCGGGCATGCAGTAGGTGCAACGCAGATTGCACTGCTCGATAACGGCGATGCGCACATAGTCAAATGTTCTTCCATGGCGGTCCTGCAGGGGAGGCAAGGGGTTGGGATGCCGGTTATTGGCGCTCTCCGCCGTTGTCCCATATGCCTTGTCCAAGTCCAGCGATTTATTGAGCATGTTTTATCTCCTGACAGTAGGATTCCACTATTTAGCTGTATTAGCGACCAACCTCACCATTCTGTTAACAACCCGATGGTTGTTTTTCGCCACGGCTACCCTGTTCACCACCTGCACAAGCTGTAACAAGGCGCCATCCCATTCCCGGGGAAGAGCTTGCGGGTAAAATCCATTTTGGAGTAGTTTTGACGGCCTTCATGACGTCAAATCATGAATGTATCGTTGTGTGCGGATCGTGTCGGTGTTTCCTTCGGAACCACTGTCTCGCATGCTGTTGCGCCCACGAATCCTCAGGTAGAATTAGATAGCTGTTGTTCAACGTGGTCCAGTTACCCCTTTGATCTGGCTTCCGAACCAAAGACCGATATATTCTAACATAGTTGCCTTCGCTACGGAATCTCCCGAGGCATTTAAATGCGCGGGGCCGCCATAAGGAACTTGTGATTTACACGCCACGGCCATGGCCGTAAACTAAAAATTCAAACGCGCCGACAACATTATCCAACATACTGAATTTTTAACGAATTCAGCATACACTCTGAAACGATGTGTATACTGACCCCCCTGCAAACCCCACATTGACCAGAGAGACTTTATGGAAAATACAAGCAACATACACAACGGCGCCTGGCTGGAAAAGACCCGCCTGGCGATGGCCCGCTCCCACTGCCCCACAGCCGCTTATAACGGCAAGATATATGGATTCGGCGGTGGCGGCCCCAATTTCAAGAGCCTCAACTCCGTCATCATCTATGACCCGCAGAACGACAGCTGGAACAGCGGCGCCGATATGCCCACCTTGCGCTCAGGGGCGATTGCGCTGACGGTTGGTGACGCCATCTATATCATAGGGGGCGGTTTTAAACAGACAGACGGTACTTTCAAATTCCTGCCCACGACCGAAATCTATTATCCGCAAAGCGACACCTGGGAGACCGGCCCCGATATGCTGCAGCCCCATGACTATCCGGCCGGCGTGCTGCTCGACAAGCATATCTACATCATGGGCGGCCACCATCCCGATGCCGTGGTTGCGGGACCGCAGACGGATCCCGGCTTCGCATTTTGCGAACGCCTCAATCTCGACACCGGCCGTTGGGAAGAGGTTGCCCCCCTGCCCACGCCGCGCTTCGCCCTGGATGCGGTGGTCATCGATGACAAAATCGTCACCATGGGTGGCGTGGCCTTCACCCCCGAAGGATTCAATAATTTCGACCATACGGAAGTCTTCGACCCCGCCACGGGACAGTGGTCGCGGGGCGAAATCACCCTGCCCTGGACGGCTGCCGGCGCCGGCGCCTGCCTCACTGACGGACATATGTTCATCTTCGGCGGCTACAGTGGCGACGGCATCAGCGACCATGCCGCCTGCTATGACATCGCCCGGAAACAATGGCATATCCTCCCCCCCATGCCCCACACCCTGGCGGCCATGGGCGTGGCCGTCATCGACCGCAATATCTTTCTCCTCGGAGGCTGGGCGGACGACCGCCGCGAGCCGCAGGACTTCCTGTGGTGTTACAGTCCCCTGCATGGATGACGAGCAACTCCATCGCTACAGCCGCCAGATCCTGCTGCCGGAGATCGATGTCGCCGGGCAGGAGAGGCTGCTCCGCGCCCGGGTACTGATCGTCGGGGCCGGCGGGCTGGGCTCGCCCGTCGCCCTGTATCTTGCAGGCAGCGGCGTGGGGCAACTGCTCATCAACGACTTCGACAGGGTGGACATCAGCAACATCCACCGCCAGATTCTTCATGGAACCAGCGACATCGGCCTCAAGAAAACGGATTCGGCGGCAGTTACACTGCGGGAACTCAACCCCCATTGCCATGTCATCACCCTCGACGGGCAACTCGATGATGACGCCCTGCCCGCCACCCTTGCGGACGTGGACCTGGTGATCGATGCCTGCGACAATTTTCCCACCCGCTTTCGCATCAATACCGCCTGCGCCAAGGCGCGCAAGCCCCTGGTATCGGGCGCCGTCATCCGCATGGAAGGGCAGGCGAGCGTGTTTCGTCATGATTCTGGCGACAGCCCTTGCTTCGAGTGCCTCTACTCACGCCATGATCAGGAAGATCAACGGGGCGGATGCAGCGACCAGGGCATTCTCGCCCCCGTCGCCGGAATCATCGGCGCCATTATGGCCACAGAGGCCATCAAGGTTCTATTGAACCTGCCCGGCACCCTGGCGGGAAGATTGTTGCTGTTGAATGCCTCGGACATGAGCTTCAAGACACTCAAGCTGCGCCGGGATCCCGCCTGTCCCGTTTGCGCGCAATAAGACCTGAATCCGCGGGTTCAGGTAAGAATTCCCCGAAAGGCCGTTTACAGGTATAATGAAAAGCCTCCGAGCGGCAGATATACTCGTAAACAACCAACGGCTAAAGCCGATGACTCGGGTGACGGCTGAAAACAGGATTGAACGGCTTTATGCCGAAGCCGGTTTTTCTGTAGGTTGCACCCAAAGTGGGCATAAAGGCTGAGGAACGAAGCCCAACCTACGAATGACTTTTGCGACCCCCTCCAAGGGGAGAGGGAGTAAAGGTAACTATGCCGCCTGAAAGCGGGGGATTTACGGATCCCCTATGAAAGACATTAAAGAGCCCCGACTGAGCCTATCCGCATCATCTCCTTATTTTCTCAATATATCCGGCTGGAGGTTAATCGATAATGAAAGCCAAAGACCGTCGACTGGCAGAACTGCGCGCAAGCATCCCCGAAGTCACCCCCGCTGAAGCGCTGGAACTGCAAAAGAGTGGCGCCGCACTCATCGATGTGCGCGACAATGAAGAAGTCGCCCAGGGCAGCCCCGCCGGGGCCCACCGCCTGGGGCGCAGCTTCCTGGAACTGCGCGTCGAGGACGCCGTGCCCGAGCTGGACAAGACACTGTGCGTCATGTGCGCCGGCGGCGTGCGCTCCCTGTTCGCCGCCGAGGCCCTGAAACGCATGGGCTATCAGGACGTGCGCTCCATTGCCGGGGGATTCAGCCGCTGGAAAAACGAAGGCCACCCCTTCGAGGTGCCCACCTTTCTCAGCAGCGAAGACCGCGAGCGTTATGCACGCCACCTGATGATCTCCGACGTGGGGGAAGAAGGGCAGCTGAAACTGCTGGAAAGCCGTGTGCTGCTCATCGGCGCGGGCGGCCTGGGTTCACCCGCGGCCTATTATCTGGCTGCGGCCGGTGTAGGTAATCTGGGCCTGGTGGACCACGATGTAGTCGACCGCAGCAACCTGCAGCGGCAGATCCTGCACACCGAGGCCAGGGTCGGCATGGCCAAAGTGGAATCGGCCAAAATTGCCCTGGAGGCGCTGAACCCGGGCATTGAGGTCACCGGCTACGAAACCCACCTTGACAGCGGCAACGTGGAAGAGATCTTCTCAAATTACGACATCATCGTCGATGGCACCGACAATATCACCACCCGCTATCTCATCAACGACGCCTGCGTGAAACTCGGCCGGCCCAATGTCCATGCCGCCGTCTACCGTTTCGAGGGACAGATCACCGTATTCTGGCCCGCCTACGACAAGCAGGGCAGCGGCTGTTACCGCTGTATGTTCCCCGAGCCGCCCCCGCCTGAACTGGCCCCTTCCTGCGCCGAGGCCGGCGTTCTGGGCGTCATGCCCGGCGTGCTGGGACTGCTGCAGGCCGTCGAGACCATCAAGATCCTGCTGGACATCGGCGAGCCCCTGGTGGGCCGGCAACTGCACTATGATGCCTTGTCCACCCAGTTCACCATGCTCAAGACGCGGCGCAATCCCGAGTGCCGTTACTGCAGCGAGGGCAGTGAATTTCCCGGTTATTCCGACTATGCCCAGGTCTGCGCTTCATAAGACACATACCACCTCCACACCACCCGGCGTGCGGACCCGCCGCACCCGGGTGGCTCACCCCTGATTCTGCTGCAGCGTGAAATACCGCAGCGACATCGACGGCCTGCGGGCAATCGCCGTCATACCCGTGGTGCTGTTTCATGCCGGCTATTCATGGATGCCCGGCGGCTTTGTCGGTGTCGACGTTTTCTTTGTTATTTCCGGCTACCTCATCAGCTCGATCCTCCTCAACGAGATGTCGAACGGGACATTCTCTTTCGCCCGCTTCTATGAGCGACGGGTGAGACGAATCATTCCCGCATTGCTGGCGGTCCTGATGGGAACGCTGGCGGTGGGCTATTTCTTTCTGCTGCCGGACGAATACACATCCTTGTCCCAGGCGGCCCTGGCAACGCTGGCCTTCGTGCCAAACATTTATTTCTGGGATACGGAAAGCACCTATTTCGGGCTCGACATTGCAACCCAGCCATTGCTGCATACCTGGTCGCTGGGCGTCGAGGAACAATTCTATATCCTGTTTCCGGTGCTGCTGTTTTTTCTGTACCGGAAATTCAGCCGTCAGACGCTGAGCTGGATCCTGCTCACACTGTTTGTGCTTTCGCTCGGCGCCAATATCCTGCTGGCGGAGCTGTACACAAAATACAGTTTCTATATGCTCCCGGCGCGCGCCTGGGAACTGCTGGCGGGCATCCTGCTGAGCCTGGGCCTGCTTCCAGCCATAAAGAATCGCCGTCTCGCCGATCTGGCCGCCCTACTGGGGCTTGTGCTGATCGTCGGCGCCATGTTGACCTTGCAGGAAAACGATGTCTTTCCCGGTATCAATGCCGTGTATCCGGTGCTGGGAGCGGCACTCATTATCTATTCCGGCATGCAGGCGCAAACCGTGGTCTCAAGGCTGCTGAGCCACAAGGCGTTAGTGTTCACCGGCCTCATCTCCTATTCTTTCTATCTGTGGCATTGGCCGGTCACGGTCTATACGAAGATGATTTGGGACTCCGATTCAAGCAGGCCCTTCATCCTTGTCCTATCCTTTGTGCTCGCCGTAATATCGTACCGCTTCATCGAATCCCGCTACCGGAAGTCCGCAAGACGTCTGCCGCGGACCCGCACCTTCGGCGAACTGGGAACATGCGGGGTTTTCGTTGCTGCCGGCGCGGCATTCATCCTTTACGGCCAGGGACTGGCGGGGCGCATTCCAGCTGACATCATGGAGACCGCCCGGCTTAACGCCAATCAGCTGCCAGTGAGTCAGATACAATGCAACAGCTTTACCGGAAATGGACAAGCCGAGGAGGCCGACAAAGGACAACTGTGCCGCCTTGGAAAACAGGACGCCATGCCGCAATTCGTTATCTGGGGTGACTCCCATGCCCACGCCCTTGCCCATGCACTGCATCTTGCCGCGCTGGACGCCGGAATTTCAGGTTATGCGCTGACCAATGGAGGATGCCGGCCACTGGCCGGCGTTTACCGCAAACGCAATAAAAAATGCCTCCACTTCAACAATGCCGTACTGGAGTTCATCAAGAATTCACCATCGATCCAGCATGTTTTGCTGGCCGGCTATTGGCGGATTCCCCTGACTGGACAAGGCTATGACAACAGTAACTTCCTCATCATGGACAGTGAAACCCGCATCAGTTCACTGCTGGAGAATGAGGACGTTTTTCGCCGGGGACTGAAACGCACACTGGACATACTCGACGGCTACCGGCTCTCGATTATCGAAGACATCCCGGAAATCGGGGCACAGTTCGGCAAGGCGGTGGCCAACCATTTTATTCGCCAGGCATGGCTGCGGGGTGGGGTGCAGTCACAATACGTTTTTATAGACGAAATCGACAGCTATGATCAGAAACTATCCAATGCCCTGGCCATTCTGCCGGCCCACTGGGACTACATAGAGGTAAAACCCAGGCTCTGTGACGACCAAAAATGCCCCATACTGATCGATGGAAAGCTCGTGTATTCTGACGGAGACCACCTTTCTCAATATGGCGCCTCGCTGCTTGCCCCCGTATTCAGGCAGGCGCTGGACCCAGTCCGCAACTCCCACCAGTGAGAAATGCGGGCCACGGGGCAACACCGCTCCTTTCACGATGCAAACTGGCGCGCCATGGCATGCAGGTTTTCACAATCATCCATGATACGGGTGGCAATGGTCACCGCCTGATATTCCCCTATCTCCAGGAATTCCAGAACAGGCAGGGGCAGGTGGCTGCTCGAGGCATCACCGATATCATGTGCATTGAGCAGGCGGTCCGTCAGCAGGATCAATAGGGAATAGACCGCATGCTCCCCGCGATAGTCCTCGTTGTGGTGCTCTCTGGCCGCCACGATCACTTCTTCCGGCATGCGCCATGCCTTCATCAGCCAGGCGCCGATGCTGCCGTGATCGGTCCCGATCACTTGCAGCTCGATTTCTTCGACAGCCTTGTCAGGCTCCCTGGAGATGAATTTGTTGAGAATCAGGAATTCGTTCTTGAACAGATGCCCCAACAGAAGATGGCCGAAGTTGTGCAGCAGACCCGCCAGATAGGCCATGCCCGCCGGCGGGCGTATCTCACTGGGCAGGGCGGCGCTCAATGCCTGGGCGATGGCGGCGCTGAATACGGCTTGACGCCAGAAGGCATCCAGCCCCAGGGGAACATTCCTGGGGATCCTGAAAGGCTTGGCGGCGGTGGCGCCCAGGGCCAGATTCAAAACGGTATTGTACCCGAGTACGCGGGTGATGGCCGTATGGAGAGAATCGACCTTGCCGCGATAGCTGAAAAACGGCGAGGTGGCGTAGCGCATGATCTGCGCCGCCAGGCTGGGGTCCAGTTCCACCACCTTTACCAGTTCGTTCACATGGGCGTCCGGGTTGCCATTCAACTGGACGATCTTCTGCGTCATCTCGGGCATGGGCGGCAGTTTGTCGAGACGCTCGATGCGCGACTTGATATTCAGCAAGGGCGCGCCAGCCTGTGCCTGGCTTACCTGTGCATGTGTGGCTGGTGTCGTCATGTTCTCGTTATATCACCGTGACTTGATGAGCTGATCAGGCGAATACCATTGCACCCGCCGGGGCTAAACAGATATATCGGCAAAGTAACACTCTAGTTTAGAAAGCGTATATCGGCCATGCCCCATGTCACGGAAAAGATGTGATGCCGGTCACATAGCCGGCATGGACGTCGCGCGGCCCTCGCCAATTCTCAACAGGCTGGGCAACAGCAGCAGGGTGAAGATGGTGCTGACGCTCATGCCTCCGACGATAACCGCCGCCATGCCTTTGTACAACTCCGTGCCGGCGCCCGGCATGAGCAACAGGGGGAGCATACCGAAAATGCTGGTCAGGGTGCTCATCAGGATGGGACGCAGGCGCAGGCGCACGGCCTGCTCCACGGCCTGACTGCGCGCCAGGCCCTCGCGCTCCGCGCTGCGGGTCTGGTGCACCAGCAGAATGGCGTTGTTGACCACCAGGCCCAGCAGGATGACAAAACCGATCATGGTCAACAGGTCCATGGCCTGCATGGCAGGCAGCATGCCCAACAGGGGCGCCACATACAGGGCCCACAGATTCACCAGTTGCAGGGCAATGACCCCGCCGACGGTGGCCAGAGGGATGACCAGCAGCACCAACAGGCTGTCACGGAAAGAGCGGAACAGGGCGCTGATGAGCAGATACAGAATGGTGATGGCCAGGGCAAAGGTGCCCGCCATGTTGCGCAGCGCGGTTTCCAGCTTGTCGGCCGTCCCCGTATAGCGGATCTCCCCGTCCTCGGGCAGCATGGACTGGATGGCGGGCGCCACCTTCTCCTTGATGATCTCCAGGGTTTCTTCCAGGGACATGCCCTCGGGCGCCCCCACCTGCAGGGTCACGGTGCGGCGGCGGTCGATGCGCCGCAGTTCCTCGGGTCCGGCGGTGCGTTCCAGATTCACCAGCTCTCCCAGGGGCAGAATGCCGGCGTCGGGCGTGGCGAGCGGTATGGCCATGAGATCTTCCGGGGTCTTCCATTCTTCCGCGCGCAGAATGATGTCCAGGCGCTGCTCGCCGTCGAAGTAGTCCCCCACGTAGAGGCCGTCACCCAGGGCGCGGATCACCCCCGCCATGGTGGCGCGGTCCCAACCGGCCTCGGCGATGCGCCGTTCATCGGGCGCCAACTGCAGCTCAGGCTCCGCCAGATCGAGCCCCGGGAAAGGCCGCACCGAGGCGCCGGGCAGCGCCTGCCTGGCCGCCATGAACCCCGTCACCGCCGCCTGCAGGATGACATCGAGGTCGCGCCCCTGGATATCCACATTGATCTTGCGCCCCTCACCGAAGCCGCCAAACAGTGAGGCGCGAAAAGCGAAACCGATGGTATCGGGGAAGTCGCGCAGGATCCCGTTGAGGATGGGCAACAATTCACTGGTCTTGTTGGGATCCACGGTGCGCACTCCCATGAACATGCCCCGCGCCGCCGCCACGAAAAAATAATTGAGCACCTTGGGCTGCAGCTCACCATCCAGATAGGGTTGCATCTTGGCGGCGATCACCTGGCCCATTTCCTTCTCCAGGGTATTGATGTTCTGCCCCGGTGGCGGATTGATGAAAGCGAAGACCAGGTTGCGGTTCCCCTCGGGCAGGTAATCGGCATCCGGCCTGAGCAAAACCACCAGCAGCACCGGGACACTGACCAAAAAACCGATCCACAGGCTGCGCTGCAGGGGCGTATCGGTCAAACGCATGATCCAGCGCGTCATGGCCTGCCACCAATGACCGTGGCGGTCTTTCATCTCCACCCGGCTCAGCCAGCTCATGGCCGTCGTGGGCAGCACGGTGATCGCGACGATCAAGGAAAAAATGATGGCCGCCGCAATGGCCAGCGCCAGATCGGCAAAGAGCTGGCCGGACTCGTCCTGCAGAAACAGGACCGGCAGAAAAATGGCGACGGTGGTGGCGGTGGAGGCAAACAGGGCGCCCCACACCTGGGTGGCGCCGGTCAGGGCCGCCTCCCGTGGCGCCACGCCGTTTTCCCTGAGCCGCACGATGTTTTCCAAAACGATGATGGCCGCATCCAGCACCATGCCCACGGCGAAGGCCAACCCGGCCAGCGAGATGACATTCAATGTCCGCCCGGCCACATCCACCAGGATGAAACTGCTGAAGATACAGATGGGAATGGCCAGGGCCACCATCAGGGTGGCCCGCATGCGGCGGAAGAACCACCACAGCACGGCGACGGCCAGCAATATGCCCAGAGCCAGGTTGTTACGCACCATGGCGATGGAACGGTTGATATAGACCGTCTCATCATAGACCTGCTCGAAGGACAGGCCGGCCCGCTTCAGCGGCCCCTCGCGCAGCTCGTCGGCGGCCTCGCGCAGGCCCTCCATGACATTCAGTACATTCACGCCTGTTTCGCGGTGGGCATTGGTGGCCATGGAGAGCTCGCCATTCTGTATGACGAAGCCCGTGCGATCCACGGGCAGAACCTCCACATCGGCCACGTCCCGCAACAACACCGGGCTGCCCTCGCGCCAGTCGAGAATCATCTCCTTGAGTTCATCCATGTCGTAGCTGCCGGTGAAACGCAGGGTATAGCGGCGCTTGCCCACATCGGCGAAACCGCCCGAGACATCCTCGCTGTCGGCCAACTGGATCACGCGGGGCAGTTCGACACCGAGACTGGCGGCCTTGTAGGGATCGAAGGTGATGCGGATCTCCTGTTCGCGCCCGCCGCGCACCTCGGACATGGCGACGCCCGGCACCCGCTCGAAACGGTTCTGCACCACTTCCTCGATGAAATTCTGATAGGTGGCGATGTCGCGGTCGTTACCGGGCAGGGTCTTGAGAATGAACCAGGCGATGGCCCGGCTGCTGCTGCCCACGGCGCTGATGACGGGCTCGTCGGCATCGGGGGGATATCGCGGCACCCGGTTGAGGCGGTTGAGGACCTCCAGCAGGGCGCGGCGCAGATCCGTCCCCACGGCGAAGGAAATACTGATCTTGCCCGTTCCCCGCTGCGCCTGCGACAAAACGCGGATGGCGCCGGGCAGGCCGCGCAGGGCGTCCTCCTGGGGCTCGATGATCTCCGCCTCCACCTCCTCGGGCGCCGCCGAGCGCCAGTTGGTGGTGATGCTGATCTCCGGCTCCTCCACCTCGGGGGTCAACTGCACCGGCAGGCGCCCCAGGCTGATGGCGCCGAACAACACGGCCAGGAGCACCGCCACGACGACGGCCACGGGATTGCTCAAGGACAGGCGCGTCAGATTCATCGGGGACCCTTCCCGATCATCCGGGCCTGCTGGATCACCACCACTTCTTGGCCCGCGCCTGCGGAGCAGGCTCTCCTTCCTGCTTGATCCTGACCTTCTGTCCCGGCCGCAAGCGCTCATTGCCCCGCACGATGACCTTATCGCCCACGGCGATATCACCCCTTACTTCGATGACATCGCCTTCGGCCGCGCCGGCCTTCACCCTGATGCGCTGCGCGGTGCTCTCTTCACCCACGCGGAATACGGCGGTCCCGTTGCGGCGCAACACCAGGGCGTCGCGCGGCACGACCACCACCTTGCGGGGGGCGGCGGCCGGCAGGGCCACGCGCAGGGTCTTGCCCACCGGCCAGTCGCCGGAAAGCAGGTCGATGCGCACGTCCACCAGGTGAGAAGCCGTGTGCCCGGCGGCGACAAAGGAGCGGATCCGTCCCCGGGCCTGTTCATCACCGGCCTGCAATTGCACCTCCAGCCCGCGGCGCAGGAAGGGCATGGTGGAAAGGGGCGCCATGACATGCACCTCCAATGCCCCGGTATCCAGCAATTGCACCACTTGGTCGCCACTGTCGACCCACTCGCCCGGCTGCATGAAGCGCTGCACGATGATGCCGGGGAAGGGCGCGCGCACCTCACTGCGCCGGATACGGTCCTCGATCTGTTTCACACGCGCCAGGGTCGACACGTAATCGGCCTGTGCGGCGCTGAGATCCGCCTCCGTCTGGTCGAGCAGGGTCTGGGCGGTATTGTTGCTCTTGGCGAGGCGCCGCAGGCGCTTGACTTCCTTCTCCAGGAAGCCCCGCTTCGATTCCACCTGAACCACCCCGGCGCGGGCCTCCTCCAGCTGCAATTTCAGAAAATCATTATCGATGCGCGCCACGATGCCGTGTCTGGCGATCTTGTCACCCACCTCGGCCACCCGGATGAGGGTGCCGGAGGTTTCCGCCGAGATCCTGGCATTGTTGCGGCTGATGACGTCACCAGCCACCCAGATGACAGGCGCCAGGCTGCGTTCCTCCGCCTGCTTTACCTCTACGGGTACTGCAAAACCACCGGGGCCTGCCGCGGCGACGTTGCCCGCCAACGATAAGAGGCAGAAACACGCGAACAAGCTGAGAGAGATCCTGATCATAACGATCACGAATTATATAGGAAATGGAGGTAAGCCACAGGAAAAACTCACGAGCGCCGTGGGAGGTCTGCCAGAAAATCCTTCAAAGCCTTGAAGACCCCGTACCTCGCCGCACTTTCCAGCACATAGTTCATCGTACGGGGGATATCGCCCAGGTAACCCGGCTTGCCGTCACGCAGGTAAAGGCGAGAGAAAATACCGATGGCCTTGAAGTGACGTTGCATGCCCATCCAGTCGAACCAGCGCCTGAACTGCGCCAGATCGATGCCCTCCAGCCCTCCCTGTGTCCGGGCGCGGGTAAAATATGCCTCCACCCATGCATCCACTTGCGCTGCCGGCCAGGCGATATAACAATCCCGCAACAGGGATACGAGATCATAGCAGAGCGGGCCGTACACCGCGTCCTGAAAATCGAGAATGCCCGGGTTACGCCCCTCCACCAGCATCAGGTTGCGTGAGTGGTAATCCCGGTGCACCCATACCCGCGGCTGCTCCAGGGCCGATGCCGCCAAAAGGGAAAAGGACCGCTCCAGCAACCGGGCCTGTCCAGCATCCAGGCTCATGCCGAGGTAACCCTCCAGGTACCAGTCACGAAACAGATCCATTTCCTTCAGCAGCAGGGCCTCGTCATAAGGCGGCAGGATGCCCCCACCCGACCCCGCGCCCTGCAAGACGAGCAGGGACTGCAGGGCATCGTCATAGAGCCCCCCCACATTGCCGGCATTCAGAACCTGGAGGTACTGGCGGTCACCGAAATCGCTCAGCAACAGAAACCCGTTCTCCAGGTCGGCGGCGAGGACCTCCGGCACGTTAAGGCCCACACGGGAGAAGGCCCGGGCCACTGCAACAAATGGCCGGCAGTCTTCCTTGCCGGGCGGCGCGTCCATGACGATGTGGCTCTCATCCCCACAGCGCACCCTGAAGTAGCGCCGGAAACTGGCATCCGCGGAAGCCGGCGCAAGCTCGAAGGGCTTGTCGCCCAATTGCGCCGACAACCAGCCGCTCAGCTGCGCCATGCGTCCATGTTCACTCATGGGGCCGGCTCCCGTGCATGAAATATTTTTCCCGCCGCGCGGCGCAAGTCATCGGCGAGGAGGTAGAAGCATGGGATGCCCACCAATATCAAAACAGTGGCAAACAACAGGCCAAAACCCAGGCTGACCGCCATGGGAGCGAGAAAGGCGGCCTGCCCCGTGGAAAAGAAGATCAAGGGCGACACCCCCAGAAAGGTCGTGATGCTGGTCAGCAATATGGGCCGCGTCCGCACCCTTCCGGCCTCCACCATGGCCTCGATGCGCTCCCACCCCTGCGCGCGCAGGCGCTTGGCGAAGTCCACCAGGATCAGGGAGTCATTGACCACGATGCCCGCCAGGGCCAGGAACCCCACCAGGGACAGGAACTGCAGATGATAGCCCAGCGCCCAATGGCCGAATATCACCCCGATGACGCCGAAGGGGATGGCGAACATGACCACCAGGGGATCGAGCAGGGACTTGAACAATGCGGCGAGGATGAAGAATATCACGGCCAGGGCAATGACCATGGCGCGCAGCATGTCCGCGATGGATTTCCCCGCCTTGCGTTTCTCCCCCAGAAAAATCATTTCATAACCCGGCTGCCCCTCGAACAGGGGAGCAAATTCCCGCTGCACCTGATCGGATATCTCGATGGCCGTCGCCTGGGTCGCATCGACCTCGGCCGTCACCGTCGCCATGCGCTGCATGTCGCGGCGCTTGACCACGTTGGCGCCACGGGTCATGCCGATGTCCGCGACATCGCCGAGATAAACGATATCGCCGGAAGAGAGCACGATCTGCAGATTCTCCAGTCCACCTCCCTCGCTGCGCAGCGGCTCCGGATAGATGACGCGCACCGGCACGCGGCGGTCCGCGCGCGTGACATGGACCACCGTGCGTCCCTGGAAGCCGATGCGCACGGCCTCGGCCAGGGTTTTCTGCGTCAACCCCAGTTGCCGTCCCTTTTCATTGAGTGAATAGTGGTATTCCAGCTTGCCCGGCTCGAGATCCTGGCGCACATCATAGACCCCGGGCAACTGGCGCAGGTAGTTGACGATGCGGTGTCCATAGTCACGCAACACATCGATATTCTCACCCAGAATGCCGACCTCCACATCGGATCCGGCGGGCCCTCCCTGGGTGCGCTGGATGGACAGGCGCTGGATACCGGGCTCGGACTGCAGGCGTGAACGTATGGCATTGATGACGCTCAGGGTGTCCCGCTCACGCGTCCCCTCGCGGCTGAAGCGCAGAGTGACCAGGGGCGTGATCCAGCGCTCGATGAAGCCATGGGGCCGGGGCTTCTCCAGGTCCACGATCAACTGGATATAATTACTCTCGAACTTGATGGTGGTGAAATCCACGAAGGTCACACCCACATTGGTGAGCAGGCTGTCCAGTTCCTCGTCACCGATCTCCTCCATGACGAGCGCCTCGATGTGCGCGGCCAGGCGCGCGGAATCCTCGAGACTGTAGGTATTGGGCGCCTCCACATTGATGAAGAACTGCCCCGTCTCCACCGCGCCGAACAGTTCGAAAGACATGCGCGTGGCGGCGAAGGTGAGGAATACGGCCAGCACGCCCACGATGGCGGTGGTCACCAGATAGCGGTTATGGAGGCACCAGCGCATCATGACGACATAGCGCTCCAGCAAAGCCCCCCAGTTCACCAATCTCTTGCGTTGCCTGCCGCCGCCATCGACCTTCAACAGTTCACAGGCATGGGATGGCAATACGCCAAAGACCTCGAGAAGTGAGCCCGTCAGGGCAAAGATGACGACGACGGGAATCACGGCGATGAAGGCGCCCATGGTACCGCCCACGGAAAACATGGGGATGAAGGCGGCGATGGTGGTCGCCGTGGAGGCGACCACCGGCCAGAATACCTCGCGCGCGCCGCGTTGCGCCGCCGCGGCGGCATCCATCCCACCCTCCATGTGACGATAGATATTCTCCGTTACGATGATGGCGTCGTCCACGATCATCCCCAGCACCACCAGAAAGGCGAACAGCGACACCATGTTGATGGTATACCCCAGGTAATTGAGCATGATGGTGGCGAACAGAAAGGAGACCGGGATACCCAGGGCCGTGATCACGGCCACGCGGAAATTCAGAAACAGGTACAGGGACAAAAGGACCAGCACCAAGCCCACCAGTCCCGAGGACTTCACCGTCTCCAGGCGGGTCTTGACATATTTCGACAGATCGCTGTAGACCGCCAGATGGATGGTCGGCGGGTATTCTCCATGCAGTTCTTCCACCAGTTGCCGCACACGTTCGGAGACATCGATGGTGGAGGCGTCGGGGGTCTTGGTGATGGTGATATTGACGGAGGGCTGGCCGTTGAAGCGCGCCAGGGTGCGCGCTTCCTCGAGGCGGAAGTGAACGTCGGCCACTTCCCGCAACAACAGCTTGCCGCCCCGGGGATTGCTGCGCAGCACCATGCCGCCTATGGTCTGTGGATCAGGCGCCAGACCGATGCCGCGCAGCAGGATATCCCCTTCCTCCGCCTCGATGGAACCACCGGGCAGATCGCGCAGGTTATCCCGCAATTGCCGCGTCACGAGGGAGAGCGGCACGCGGCGCGCCGCCAGTTCAAGAGGGTCGACCACCACCTGCAGTTCCCACTCCCGCTCTCCGGCGGTGCCGGCGCTGGCCACGCCGGGGATGGCCAGCAGGCGGCGCTTGAGCTGGTCGGCCACATCCATCAACGCCGGCAAAGCCACGTCGCCGTACAGGGCGACATTGAGCACGGGGAAGCGGGTCTTGAGACGGGTGATCTCCGGGCGCTCCGCATCCTCCGGCAAATCCGTCAGGCGGTCGATGGCGGTGCGGGCGTCCAGCAGAAATTCATCGATATCGGCGCCATGTTTGAACTCCACCAGAATGCTGGAAAGCCCCTCGCTGCTGGTGGAGGTGATGACATCGATGTCCGCCATGCCGTCCAGTTCCTCCTCGATGGGCAGGGTCACCTGGCGCTCCATCTCCTCGGGCGAGGCGCCCTCGAATACCGTGGTCACCCGTACCTTGTCCAGTTCCACCACTGGAAACATCTCCTGGGGCATGGCATACCAGGAAGTCACGCCGATCACCAGCACCAGCACCAGGAAAAGGTTGGTGATGAGGGGGTTGTCGATGGAGAAACCGACCAGCTTCATACGCTTACAGCTCCCTCACCCCGGCAGGCGCCGCGCGCGCGGTTGGCCTGACACTCATGGCGCCTGTCTGGCAATGACACGCAAACCGTTCTCCAGCAGGGCGACGTCGCGGCTGACGACCAGCGCGCCTTCCTCCAGCGCGCCGCTCACCACTTGCCGTCCTTCCACACGCCTGCCCAGTATCACGGGCACCCTGGAAACCACACCATCGCGCACTACGAAAACGGCGGCGGCATCGCCCTCCCTGGCTATGGCCGATACCGGCACCGTCAGGACATCGCGCAGGGGAGGCTGCATCACAAGGGCGCGCGCCAGGCTGCCGGACAACAAGCCGGCGCCGGCCACCCGGATACGCACCCCGAAGGTGAACGTCGATGGATCCGGGGCGCGCTGAAGGGCGATGATGCGCCCCTCGCGCGACTTGCCGTCCGCCTCGACGAGCACCTTCTGACCATTGCGCAGGGTAGCCGCCACCCTGCCGCTCACTTCCACATAGAGATCCATGCTGTCGACCTGCACGATCTCCACCACGGTCTGGCCCGGCGTGACATAATCCCCTTTCTCGGCATTGACCGCATTGACAACACCGTCAAAGGGCGCTGTCAAGCGGGTGCGCGCCACATTGCGCCGCGCCTGGCGCAGGGCCGACTCGCGCAACTGCAGACGGGCCGCAGCGATCCCCACGCTGTAGCGCAGGTTTTCCTCCTCCACCTGCAGGCGCAGAAGATTCTGCAGGGTCTCGCCATATTTCGACTGTGACGCCAGGGAGGCCTGCCCCAGTTTCTCCATGCGAGCGACTTCGGCCTCCTGTAATTCACGGTTGGTGATCACATAGCTCAGCAATTGACGGTCCCGTTCGATGGCGGCCTTCTCCTGCGCCAACCTGGCCTCAGCCTCCTTGACCTTGTCGAGAAAATCTCCCTCCGCCAAGCGCAACAGGACTGTTTCTTCCCTGACGGACTGGCCGGCCTCCACCAGCCGCCCGGTAATCTGGCCGGAAAGTTCGAAATGCAGCTTTGCTTTTCGCGCGGGTTGTAAATATCCTGTCAACTCCAGCCGGGGAAGGAGATCCTCCTTGTGGAGTCTTGTCACATCCACTTGCAGGGGTGGAATCTCCCGTGTTGGCGCCTCCTTGACAGGCTCTGTAACCACGAGAAAAATTACAATAAAAACAACAACTAACAGAAGGAAAAGAAAAGACTTGTAGGAAAGCGTGTTAATATGCACTCTTTTGCCCGGGTTAGGAGATCCGCGCTTCATTCTATACAAACAACAAAACCATACCAACCGCAGAATTGATGACAGCAAAGACAAGACGGTCAGGGCACCGCGCAACCGCCTGGATGATTCTCATACTGTTGTCTCTCTCCGCACCGCTCCATGGCAGACAGGCGCCCCCCTCGCAATGGGCCTTGTGCACTCAGCATACGCCCTCCCCGGTCATCAAGGATACGCAGGGCAAGACCCTGTTCACCGCCGACTCGGGGACCATCTTTCAAAATGAGACCTACGAGCTATTTGGCAATATCGTGCTCGAACGCGACAACAAGCGTTTCATGTCCGACAACATCACCTATTTCCGCTCCACCGAACAGGCCGTGGCGCCGGGAGAGATGCGCTATGAAATGCGGGACCTGATCGTCGAGGGGGACAACGCCCGCATGCAGTTGAACGACAACACGGGCACCATTGCCAATGCCCGTTTCCAGCTCACCAAGCGGCACGCCCATGGTTCGGCGCGCAGATTGTCCTTCGATGGAGACAGCCAGACGAAATTACGCCGGGCAAACTATACCACCTGTGACCCCGACGACGTGGCCTGGCGCATCAAGGCCAGCGACATCACCCTGAACCACGACACCCAGGTAGGGACGGCGCGCCACGCCGTGCTGTCTTTCAAGAAGGTGCCATTCTTCTATCTCCCTTACGCCACCTTTCCCCTCTCCGATGACCGGAAATCGGGGTTTCTGACGCCTTCCTTCGGCAATTCCAGCAAATCCGGCAGGGAGATCGCCCTGCCATACTATTTCAATATCGCCCCCAACCTGGACGCCACCCTGACGCCTAACTATTACTCCAAGCGTGGCCTGATGATGATGGGCGAGTTGCGTTATCTGACCGCCATCAACAGTGGCCAGCTGAATGTGGAATATCTGCCCAGTGACAACATCTTCGGCGACAGGGAGCGCGGCTCGGTCAGCTATATTCACAAGGGGAATCCCTTCTCACGCATAGGCACCCTGGTGGAATACAACTATATTTCCGATGCGGATTACCTCAATGATTTCGGGAAAAACCTCAGCAAAACCTCCCAGACCCACCTGTCACAACGCGCCGCCCTGAACTATCGGGGCGACGCCTGGGCGGCATCGCTCAGTCTCCAGGATTTTCAGACCGTGGACAAAAGCATCCCTGACAGCTCCCGGCCCTACCAGTTACTGCCCAAGATCACCCTCGACTCAACCCGCCCGGAAACACAGAACAAACTGAATTTCCAGCTCAAGACCGAACTGGTCAATTTCCAGCGCCAGGGGCGCGTCAATGGCAGGCGTTTCGACATCCGTCCCGGCGTTAGTTTCCCTCTCAGCAATACCGCCGCCTTTTTCAAGCCCGCGGTCAAGTACGAATATACCATCTACTCCTTGAGCGACCAGGCTCCCGGCCAGGACGACAATCCGGAACGCCAGCTCCCCCTGTACAGTATCGATAGCGGCATTTTCCTGGAAAAGGCATACGATGTGGCCGGCAAACAATTCATCAATACCCTGGAGCCCCGCCTCTACTATCTCTATGTGCCCTACCGCGACCAAAGCGAGATCCCTGTTTTCGACAGTGGCCAGCCGGATTTCAACTTCAACCAATTGTTCCGCGACAACCGCTTTACCAGCTCCGACCGCGTGGGTGACGCCAACCAGGTCACTGCGGCTATTACCTCGCGGCTGCTCAACGAGCGTGGTGAGGAGCATCTGAAAATAAAGGCAGGGCAGATATTCTATTTCGATGACCGCAAGGTGAGCCTGAAAAACAACACCGTGGAAACACGCCCCGTATCCGACATCGTCTCGGAGGTCAGTTTGAACATCTCTGACCGCATCACCAGTTCCGCTGATCTGCGCTGGGATACGGACAAGGACCAGGTGGACAAGGGTAATATCAGGATACGTTACCACCCCGGATACCGGCGCCTGTTCAATATCTCCTACCGCTACCGCAGCCAGACTCTGCAACAGACCGACATGTCCCTGCTGTGGCCCCTAAACCCGCACTGGCATGTCATCGGGCGCTGGGTGCGCTCCATCCTGGACAGCAAGAACCTGGAAACTTTAGGCGGTTTCGAGTATCAAAACTGCTGCTGGAAATTTCACTTTTTGACAAGACGCTTCCTGCGCTCGGACGACTCCTATGACACGACCTATTTCCTGCAACTCGAATTCAAGGGACTGACACGCATCGGCAAAGACGTGGACGATATGCTGGAAAATGGTATCCTAGGCTATGAAAAGTAGTTCGTCCCTGACCACCTTAGAAGACCTTCTCGTACAAAACATGCCAATAAACCCTCTCACCAATTCATGGAGTCCGCTCTTGCGGGTATTTCTGACCTTCGCCCTGTTGCCAAGCCTGCTGTCCGCCCAGGCCGCCGCTGAAAACAAGGATTATACGGAGCTCGACAGGATAGTAGCTGTTGTCAATGACGATGTGATCACTGCCAGCGAACTGCGGCAGCGCATCGACACCATCACTCAGCAAATGCGCCAGCAGCGCGCACCCCTGCCCCCTCTGCCCGTGCTCAGGAAGCAGGTGCTGGAACGCATCATCATCAACCGCATCCAGCTGCAGCTCGCCGCCGCCAACGGAATCCGCGTGGATGACGAGACGCTCAATCAGACCATCCGCAGGATCGCCGAGCAGAACAACATGACCCTGGGGCAGTTTCGCGGGGTGATCGAAGAGGATGGTTTCAGCTTCGCCCGGTTCCGCGAGACCATGCGCGAGGAAATCATCATCACCCGCCTGCGCCAGCGCCAGGTGGACAGCCGCATCAGCGTCAGCGACCAGGAAGTGGACAACTTCCTCGCCAACCAGAAAATCCAGGGCAACGCCAATGACGAATACCGCCTCGGGCATATTCTCATCGCCCTGCCCGAGGGCGCCTCGCCGGGCCAAATCAAGGCAGCGCGAAAGAAGGCGCAGCAGATACTGGATGAACTGCGCCAGGGCACGGATTTCGTCCAGGAGGCCATGGCGGTATCAGACGGCCAGCAGGCTCTCAGCGGCGGCGATCTGGGGTGGCGCAGGGCGGGTGAACTGCCGACCATCTTTGCCGATGTCGTGCGGGACATGAAGACCGGAGACATCAGCGATCTGATCCGCAGTCCCAGCGGCTTCCACATCATCAAACTGATGGATCACCGCAATACGGACCGCCGCATCGTCACCCAGACGCGCGCCCGCCACATCCTGATACGCACCAACGACCTGACCAGCGACGAGCAGGCCAGGGCGCTGATACTGGAACTCCGGGAGCGGGCCGCCGGCGGGGAGGATTTTGCGGAACTCGCCAGGACCTACTCCGATGACAAGGCCAGCGCCGTCGACGGAGGAGACCTGGGTTGGGTGGAGAAGGGCAAGATGGTGCCCGAATTCGAACAGGCCATGCTGACTCTGCAACCCGGTCAGCTCAGCGAGGCGGTAAAAACCCAGTTCGGCTGGCACCTCATCGAAGTCGTGGAACGCCGGGAGACCGACGTCACCGAGGAGTTCACCAAAAACAAGGTGCGGGAACAGATCTATCAGCGCAAGGTGGAAGAGGCCAACATCAACTGGCTGCGCAAGCTGCGGGACGAATCCTATGTGGAATTGCGTCTCTGACCCGAAGCGCCCGCAGCTGTCTTGAGCGCCGTACCCCGCATCGCCCTGACGCCGGGAGAGCCGGCTGGCATCGGCCCGGACCTGTGCGTCGCCATCGCCCAGCAGTCCTATGGGGCTGAGCTGGTGGCCGTGTGCGACCCGCGCATTCTGCAGGAACGCGCACAGCAACTGGGGCTGCCGCTGCAGTTGGAAATGCTGACAATGGCGGCGCCAGAACCTCAGCGGCCCGGGCGACTCAAGACCCTCCCTGTCGAGGCGCCTGGCGCGGTGAGCGCCGGGAAACTGAACCTGGACAACGAACCCTATGTGCTGGAGACCCTGCGCCGGGCCACCGCCGGCTGCTGCTCGGGCGGTTTCTCCGCCCTGGTCACCGGCCCGGTCCACAAGGAGGCCATCAACCAGTCCGGCCACGCCTTCACCGGCCACACGGAATTCCTTGCCGCGCTGGCCGGAACCCCGCGGGTGGTCATGATGCTGGCAACGCCGGGGCTGCGCGTCGCCCTGGTCACCACCCACCTGCCCCTGCGGGAGGTCTTCGACGCCATCACGCCACAAACCGTGGAGGAAACCCTGCGCATCACGCACGGGGCCCTGCAGACCCAATTCGGCATCGCGCGGCCCCGCATGCTGGTATGCGGCCTGAATCCCCATGCCGGCGAAGGTGGTCACATGGGACGCGAAGAAGTGGAGATCATCACCCCTGTCATCCAGGCCCTGATTCGCGAGGGCCTGGATATCGAAGGCCCCCTGCCCGCCGACACCCTGTTCATCGAAAAATATTTGTCACGCGCTGATGCCGTCGTCGCCATGTACCACGACCAGGGACTGCCCGTGCTGAAGCACATGGGCTTCGGCAAGGCCGTCAACATCACCCTGGGGCTGCCCTTCCTGCGCACCTCCGTGGATCACGGCACCGCCCTGGAACTGGCGGGGCGGGGCAATATCGACGCCGGCAGCATGGACTGCGCCATCCACATGGCCATCGACATTCTCCACAGGCAAGGCGGCCGGACAATCTGAACATGGCGCAACACCGCCCCCGCAAGCGTTTCGGTCAGCATTTTCTCGCTGACCCCGCCGTCATCGAGCATATTCTGCGCAGCCTGTCACCGCGCCAGGATCAGCACCTCGTCGAAATCGGGCCGGGCGGCGGCGCCCTGACCACCCGTCTCCTCGGCGCCTGCGCCCGCCTGGATGTCATCGAACTGGACCGCGACCTCATCCCGGTGCTGGAAAAACTCCAGCGCCAATGGAACGGGCTGTTCATTCACCAGGGCGACGCCCTCAAATTCGACCTCCGCCAGCTCAAGCAGGAGGGACAGCCATTGCGCCTGGTGGGCAACCTGCCCTACAACATCTCCACGCCCCTGATGTTTCACCTGCTGGCATATTCCGGCCTCATCAGCGACATGCATTTCATGCTGCAAAAGGAGGTGGTGCAGCGCATGGCCGCGCAGCCCGGGGACAGCGCCTACGGCAGACTGAGCGTCATGATACAGTACCGCTGCGCAGTGGAAGACCTGTTCCACATCCCCCCCCAGGCCTTCAGCCCGCCTCCCCAGGTAGAGTCCGCATTCGTCCGCCTGAGGCCCCATGCCGCCCCGCCCCTGCGGGCGCAGGATGAAAAGGCATTCAACGCCTTGGTGCGCCAGGCCTTTTCACTGCGGCGCAAGACCCTGCGCAACGCCCTGAAAGGCATGGTGGATCCCGCGCTCATTATCCAGGCCGGCATCGATCCCGGCGCCCGTCCCGAGACGCTCACTTTGGCAGCATATGTCCATTTGAGCAACACGCTCACCGCCTCTGATACGCAACCCCCTCCCGTCTGATTCTTGCAACCTACTGTTGTATTTGCATTTTATTGAGCACCTGGTGACAATTCCGGTAGTTCCCTACAAACCCCATTAGTCTTTGCGATGAAAAATTGTTATAATTTTCGCCATTCTTCTTAATCGTGCTGCTTCACTCCAATGCAGCATCCCGCACGGGGCAATCCCACATGAAATATAATAAAGACATCGCATCCCCACGTTTTCTCATCGTAGTGCTTGCAGCGCTTGCCCTATCTGCATGCGGGGGGGGGAGCAGCGCAACCCAGCCCCAGAGTTCCACGCAGAACACTATCAATACCGGCGGCGTCACGCCCGACGAATGCGTCACCACTCCCGGCACCCCCGGCACCTGCAGCAACCCCCCCTCCGACAACACGGGCGGCAGCGGGGTGGCGGGCAATGCCACCAACATCGACCGCAGCAATGCCGCGGAAGTCACCAACGCCGTTCTCACTGTCATCGATATTTTCTATGACCTGGGCGAACGGCAAGGGATTGGTGAAGGCATCGTTACGGCCTCGCAAAGCACTCCTGCCAGAAACACCTTCAGCCTGAGCAGTTTCGCCCTGAGGCAATTGGCCTACATGGCTGAGCTGGACAGCCTGTCCCTGCTGGATACATCCATGGTGGTGGGCATTCACAGGAATCCGTTGGTACCCTGCGCGGGGGGAATGGTGGATAACCTCAGTGTCGACCAAAGCGTTATCGATGCCAGATTCACGGACTGCGTCCTCAACGGCGTCACTCTCAACGGTAACCTGAGAATCTCAGAATTCAGGGTTGTTCCCGGAGACATATCAGCCCTGTTCACCTTTACCGGGGGACTGCGCATCGATGACGGCGTGCGCCCCATCACCATCAATTCGGGCGCCATGCGCTTCAGCGCCAATGCGGATACCAGCGCCAGCGGCTCGGGGCTGATCCAGGTGGAATCGCCCCTGGGACTCTCATACCAGGACGGGCAGACGGTGACCGTCCAGAACCAGTTCTCCCTGAACTACAACTTCGACATCAACACCTCGGCGACGACCCTCAATGTCAACGGCGGCATCAACCGCAGTGGCGGCTCCACCAGCGCCCTGACCATCGCCACCCGCCAAGCGCTCAACCGTTTCTCTGGGTCCACCCTGGGCGACCTGCCGCCCGGTCCCTATGACAGCGGCCGCCTCAGGATCATAAGCAGCGACACTTCCAGCGTTACCCTGGACATCCTCAACAGCACCAATGTCCTACTTGACATCAACGACGGCGCAGATGACGTGAGCATGACCTGGGCTGACCTGCTCGGTTCCTGAGCGTGTCGCTCACTCGCTACGGTCCGGCGACGGCAAGGTGCTGATCTCCGCCAGCCTGGCCTCGATCCAGGCCTCCGCCTCGCGGTTGATCTCCTGATAGGTCTTTCCCCGGGTATCGATGGGCGGGCCAATGACTACCTGGATAGTGCCCGGACGCTTGATGAAGCTGCGCCGCGGCCAGTACTCCCCCGCATTGTGGGCCACCGGCACCACGGGATAGCCGGTCTTCTCCGCCAGGATGGCGCCCCCCTTCTGATAGGCCTTCTTCTGCCCCGGCGCCACGCGGGTGCCCTCGGGAAAGATCACCACCCAGCGGCCGTCCTCCAGGCGCTTTTTACCCTGCTCCAGCAGCTGGCGCATGGCCTCGCGGCGCGACTTGCGGTCGATGGCGATGGGCTCCAGCAAGGCCAGGCCCCAGCCGAAGAAAGGCACCCATAACAGCTCCCGCTTGAGCAGCCACACCTGGGGAGGAAAGATTTCCTGCAGTACCAGGGTCTCCCACACGGACTGGTGTTTACAGAATATGATGGCGTTGGTGGCGGGGATATTCTCTACACCGCTGACCCGGTAATCCAGGCCGCAAGTCTTCTTCAGCCACCACAGATTGAAGTGCGCCCAGCGGCGGATGAAGTTGTAGCGCGTCTCGAAGGGAAAAGGGAAGGTCAACAGACACAAGGGGGCAAAAAACAGGGTGAAGACGATGATGACCACCTGATACAGCAAGGATCTTACAAACAGCATTTCAGTATCGTTCCAGACTCAATTTTCCAACAAGGCATCCACGGCCGCAGCCAAGTCGTCATGGACCTCCACCGGCTGACCGGCATCCAGGCGCGCCTCCACCACCCGGCCACGGCCGCTCCTGACCAGCATGGCGCGCGCGCCGATAGCCCCTGCCGCGTCCATATCGGCCTGTGAATCACCGATCACCGGTATGCCGTGGGGGTCCAGGTGCAAGCGCTGGCAGATCTCCCGGAACATGCCCGGCGCAGGCTTGCGGCAATTGCATCCGTCGCCCGGCCCATGAGGACAATAGATGATGGCCTCGATACGCCCCCCTTCCGCAGCCACCTCGCGGTGCATCTTTTCGTGGATGCGGTTCAGCGTGCCCACGTCCAGTTCGCCGCTGGCCAGGGCCGGCTGGTTGCTGGCGACCACGACACGGTAATGGGCATGGGTGAGGCGGGCGATGGCGCGCAGGCTGCCGGGCAGGGGCCGCCACGCCTCCGGCGTCAGGACCGGGCCATTGGCAAGCTCGTTGATCACCCCGTCACGTCCCAGAAAAACCAGGTTCATGGTAATATTACGATCCTTGCACGGCCTGCAGGCAGGAGAGGTCGGCCACTTGCAGGAACATCTTCCGCAGACTGGCGAGCAGCGCCAGGCGGTTGCCGCGCAGCCCGTCATCCTCGCACATGACCATCACTTCATCGAAAAAGGCGTCGACGGGCTCGCGCAGCCCGGCCAGGGTGGTCAATACGCAGGTATAATCGCCGCGCGCCAGATATGGCGCCGTCTCCCGGGACAATGCCTCGATGCGGGACGCCAGGGCCTTCTCCTCGGGTTCGCGGAGCAGGCCGGTATCGATCTCCCCGGGTACGGTATCCGGGGCCTTGCGCAGAATATTCGAGATGCGCTTGTGGGCGGTGGCCAGGCTCTCCGCCTCGGGCAGGCCGCGGAAGGTCTCCACGGCCCGGATGCGGTCGTCGAAATCGACCGGCACGGTGGGACGACGCTGCAGCACGGCCGTAAAGACATCGGGGGCGATCCCCTTGTCATGGTAGTAGGCGCGCAGGCGTTCCATCATAAAGTCGAAGACATTCCCTGGCAGGGCTTGATCAAAACGCGGCGCGTCACCATAGGAGGCCGCGGCCTCCTTCAGCAGCGACAGAAGATCGAGATCCAGTCTTTGCTCAATGAGAATGCGCAACAATCCCAGGGCGGCGCGGCGCAGGGCAAAGGGATCCTTGTCCCCCGTCGGCGTCAGGCCGATGCCGAAGATGCCCACCAGGGTATCGAGGCGGTCCGCGATGGCCAGGGCCTGGCCGGTCACGGAAACGGGCAGGCGGTCGCCGGCGAAACGCGGCATGTACAATTCGTCCAGCGCCTGGGCCACCTCGGCGGGCTCGCCGTCATGGGCGGCATAATAGCGCCCCATGATGCCCTGCAGTTCGGGAAATTCACCCACCATGTCGGTCAACAGGTCGCAGCGCGACAATTGCGCCGCGCGCTCCGCCCAGTCTGCACTGCCGTCCAGTCGCCGGGCAATGTCCCCGGCCAGCGCCGTCACACGTTGCGTCTTCTGCCACAGGGTGCCCAGTTTTTTCTGGAAGACCACGTGTTTGAGGTCTTCCAGCCGCTGCGCCAAAGGCGTCTTGCGGTCCTGCTCCCAGAAGAAGGCGGCGTCCGCCAGGCGCGGGCGTATGACGCGCTCATTGCCTTCCCGCACCAGATCGGGGGCGCTGCTCTCGATATTGCTGATGGCGATGAAGCGGGGCAGCAGGCATCCTTCCTCGTCCACCAGATGAAAATATTTCTGATGCCCCTTCATGGCCGAGACGAGGGCCTCGGCCGGCACCCGCAGATAGGCCGCATCGAAACTGCCCACCACGGCCACCGGCCATTCCACCATGCCCGTCACCTCGTCCAGCAGACTGTCGTCGATGACGGCCTCGCCCTGCACCTCCGCCGCCGCGGCCATCACCTGGCCACGAATCGCCTCGCGCCGCGCCGCGAAATCCGCCATCACCCGCCCGCTGGACTCCAGCAACGGCGCATAGGCCGCGGGCCCGGGCAGGTACAACGCCCCGGGGTGATGGAAACGATGGCCGCGCGTCTCGCGTCCCGCGCGCACACCGAACATCCCGGCCTCCACCACTTGGTCGCCGTGCAGCATGACCACCCAGTGCACAGGACGCACGAACGCCTCTGTCAGGCTCCCCCAGCGCATGCGCTTGGGAATGGGCAGGGCCGCCAGGGCGGCGGCGATGATTGCGGGCAGCAGGGTGGCCGTCGGCACATCTGCCTGTCGGGTACGGTAGACCAGCCAGGCGCCCCGTTCATTCTTCAGGGTCTCCAGTTCATCGACCGTCACGCCGCAAGAACGGGCAAACCCCTGCGCCGCCGCCGTGGGTATGCCGTCATCCCCGAATGCCGCGCTCAGGGCCGGGCCGCGCCGCTCATTGACCTGCCCCGCCCTCACCGTGTCCAGATTTTCCACCAGCACGGCCAGACGGCGCGGCGTGGCATAGGACTTCACCCCGCCGTGGGCAAGGTCCTGTTTCTTCAGGCCCTCGACGACGCCTCGCGTCAGGTCCTCGCTGAGCCGCGCCAGCGCGCGGGGCGGCAGCTCCTCGGTGCCCAGTTCGAAAAGAAAATCCTGCCGCGCCATCACGCCTCCCCCGCCCTTGACGGCACCCGTTCATTGCACAGGGGGAATCCCAGCGCCTCGCGTCCCTGGTAATAGGCCTCCGCCACCGCCTGGGACAAGGCCCTGACGCGGCCGATATAGCGCGCCCGCTCAGTGACGCTGATGGCGTGGCGGGCATCCAGCAGGTTGAAATGATGGGAGGCCTTGAGCACCATTTCATAGGCGGCCAGGGGCAGATTGGCCTCGATCAGCTTGCGGCTCTCCGCCTCGCAGGTGTCGAAGGCGGAGAACAGGGCCTCCACCTTGGCGTGTTCGAAATTATAGGCCGACATCTCCACTTCGTTCTGATGAAACACGTCGCCATAGGTAACGCGACCGCCGGGGCCTTGCTGCCATACCAGGTCGAAGATGCTTTCCACGCTCTGCAGGTACATGGCGATGCGCTCCAGGCCATAGGTGATTTCTCCCGTGACGGGCGCGCAGTCCAGGGCCCCCACCTGCTGAAAATAGGTGAACTGGGTCACCTCCATGCCGTTGAGCCACACTTCCCAGCCCAGCCCCCAGGCGCCCAGGGTGGGTGATTCCCAGTTGTCTTCCACGAAGCGGATATCATGGACCAGGGGGTCGAAGCCCAGGGCCTTCAGCGAACCCAGGTACAGTTCCTGTATGTCCAGCGGCGAGGGCTTGATCACCACCTGGAACTGATAATAGTGCTGCAGGCGGTTGGGGTTCTCGCCATAGCGTCCGTCGGTGGGACGCCGGCAGGGTTGCACGTAGGCGGCCCGCCAAGGCTCCGGCCCGATGGCGCGCAGGAAAGTGGCGGGATGGAAGGTTCCGGCCCCCATCTCCATGTCATAGGGTTGCAGCAGCAGGCAGCCCTGCGCCGACCAGTATTGTTGCAGCGCCAGAATCAAGCCCTGAAAGGTCTTGAGGTCGGTCGCCTTTTCGTTCGTCATGTTCGTCTGCCGTATCGCATGATTCCAGGAGCGCACAGTATATACGCAAGACGTTCCATAACGAAGCCGGAAGGAAGGATGCTGGAGCGTCCGGGAATATGCTATATTTGAGGCGGCTGTAAACATCGTTCCTGCCGAAACCCTTCCCTGCCGCCCTGCATGCATGGGTTAAAGGGTCAAGTCATCCTTGCCACCTGCCGATGCAGAAAGTAAGGACGTGTAATATGTCGAAACTGGTAGTAC
>JALSGV010000213.1 GCA_026982565.1 Gammaproteobacteria bacterium | reverse complement strand
CATTTTCTGGCCATCGAGACCCGGCATTTTCGATGTGGGCGTCAGCAGGGCCTGGGGCTCCGGCAGGATCATCTTGCCTTCGCCTTCAAGGTAACCGAACAGACGCTCCCGATCCCCCAAGGTGATGTTCTGCTGGGATTCCAGCAGGGCGCGCGCCTTCTCCAGCGCCTCATGATCACCCTGCTCTTGATAAAGCCTTCTCAGCTCATTGTAAATCCGGGCATTTTTCTTCCCCATCTTCTTGATGGCAGCCTGCGCCCGCTCCACGAAGTCCTCTTCCCGGCCATACAGGTGATTGAAGCGCCGCGCCACCTCGCGCGTCAACTCCACGTGAGCCACCTGGTCCTCTCCCACCGGCACCTGCCCTGCCTTATAGATGAGGATGTCCGCGCTCTGCAGCAGGGGGTATCCCAGGAAACCGTAGGTATCCAGGTCTTTCTCGCGCAGCTTTTCCTGCTGATCCTTGTAGCTGGGCACACGCTCCAGCCATCCCAGCGGCGTAATCATGGACAAGAGCAGGTGCAGTTCCGCATGCTCGGGCACCCGCGATTGGATGAACAGCCTGGCGCTGCCAGGGTTGACCCCCGCCGCCAGCCAATCGATGACCATCTCCCACACGCTGCCGCCAATGCCCCCCGTGTTGTCATATTCGGTGGTCAGCGCATGCCAGTCGGCGACGAAGAAGAAACATTCATATTCGTGCTGCAGTTTGATCCAGTTTTTCAACACACCATGATAGTGCCCCAGGTGCAACAGCCCGGTGGGTCGCATACCCGACAGAACGCGTTGATTTTGCGCAGATACAGTAATCAAGAAACGACTCCCTCAGATTATGGTTCGCAATATACCCTCAAAAACCCCTGGCGGCAGCACCCCCATGGTGATGACCGCGGCAAAGACGACCGACATCACCGGCCACATGATTTTACCCAGGATATTGGTAAAGAATAATAGCAGCAGGATGGCGAAGCCATAGGGCTCGATACGGCTGAATTTCCACGCCAGCGGACCCGGCAACAGGCCTGTAACGATGCGTCCACCATCCAGCGGCGGCAGAGGTATGAGATTCAACACCATCAGAACGGTATTGATGAAGATACCGGCGACCCCCATGAGTAACAGGGGCTTTCCCACGGCGGGCAGATCTTGCAGCATCGCAATACCGATTTTGGTGATGATCAACCAGCCGATCACCATGAGAAGATTGGCCAGGGGCCCGGCAACCGCCACCAGGGCCATGTCACGCTTGGGTTGCCTGAGATTCTCCCAGGTAACCGGGACGGGCTTTGCCCAGCCGAAGACGAAGCCCCCCACCAGCAGCATGATGGCCGGCACCAAGAGGGTGCCGATGGGATCGATATGCTTGATGGGGTTGAGGGTCAGTCGTCCCAGCATCATGGCGGTGCGGTCACCCAGCTTGAGGGCCACCCAGCCATGCGCCACCTCGTGGACAGTGATGGCGAACAGGACGGGAAGCGACCAGATGACGATGCGCTGCACCAGGCTCACGTCATCCATGAAGATATATTCTCATGCGGCAGGCACTCTATTCTGACAGCAACTGAACATCACCCCTGCCCTGGCGAATGACTTCAGGGGGCTCGGCAACCATGTCGATCACCGTCGTGGGCTCGTGACCACAATACCCGCCATCGATGATCACGTCCACCCGCTTTCCCAGCCGGCCGCGGATTTCCTTGGGATCCGTCAGGGGCATGTCTTCGCCCGGCATGATGAGAGAGACGGTCATCATGGGCTCGCCCAGTGCTTCCAGCAAGGCCTGGGTGATGGGATGATCGGGCACGCGCAGGCCAATGGTCTTGCGTTTGGGGTTCTGCAAACGGCGCGGCACCTCGCGGGTGGCGCTGAGGATGAAGGTGTAGGGTCCGGGCGTCAGTTTCTTGAGGAGACGGAACACCTGGTTGCTCACCTTGGCATAACTGGCGAGTTCCGACAGATCACGGCAGATCAGCGTAAAATTATGGGTCTCATCCAGCTGGCGAATCTGGCGGATGCGCTCCAGCGCTGCCTTGTCGCCGAGATGGCAGCCGATGGCATAGCTGGAATCCGTGGGATAGACCACGATACCACCACGACGCATGACGGCGACCGCCTGGGAGATCAGGCGCATCTGGGGATTTTCAGGATGGATGGTCAGATACAACATATTTCCTTATTGGCCTCTTCAGTCCAGTACGGACACCTGTTGGATCGGTTCTTCCAGCTCCCAGTCATGCCAGATGGGGACGCAGTGACCGGGCAGCGCGGCCGTTCCACCCAGTTCGGCCCAATTACCCGTAGGCTCGTGAAAATCCGAGCCCGCCGATGCCAGTAAATCGAACTGCCGTGCAAAGGTCGCCATGGTGAGATTCTCCTGGTGACTGTGACTGCTGGAGACCACCTCCATACCTTCCCCACCGGCCGCCTTGAATGCTTCGAGCAACTCCGCGAACAAAGCCCGTCCCAGTCGGTAGCGGGCAGGATGGGCAATGACCGCCTGACCACCGGCCTCCCTTATCCATGCCACCGCATCTTCCAGGGAGGCCCATTCGCAATTCACATAGGCCTTCTTGCCCTGCCCCAGATAACGCTTGAAGGCCGCCTTGAAATCCCGCACATGGCCCTGCTCCACCAGGTAACGAGCAAAATGAGTGCGACTCACAATACGTCCCCGGGTCAGACGCGCGGCCCCTTCATGGGCGCCGGCTATACCTAGCTTCTCCAGACGCCTGCCCAATTCGGCTGTACGCCAGTGGCGTTTCTCTGTGAGGGTCTGCAACCCTTGCAACAAAACCGGATTCTCCACATCCACATTCAATCCCAGCACATGGATGACCCGGCGTCGCCAGGTAACGGAGATCTCGACACCCGGCACCAGCACCAATCCACACGCCGCGGCTGCGCGTGAGGCCTCGGCAATGCCATCCAGGACATCGTGGTCCGTCAATGCCAGGACGCCAACCCCCATTTGATGAGCACGCTTGACCAGTTCGGCAGGCTCAAGGACGCCGTCAGAGGCGGTGGAATGACTGTGCAAGTCGTAGATCATTGACCTAGATGTGTTATCCTGACGCAAATCATCATATTATGACACAATGCCGCATTGATATCCCAAAGGAATTCCACATCACCCCATGAAGCTGCTGTTTGATTTTTTCCCCATTCTGCTTTTTTTCATCGCCTACAAGACCGCTGGCATCCATACGGCCACCATAGTCGCCATCGTGGCGGCCTTTGCCCAGACGGGACTGTTTTGGCTCAAACATCGCCGCTTCGAGAATACGCACTTGCTGACCCTGGGACTCATCGTCGTCTTCGGGGGCGCCACCCTGCTACTGCACGACGAGATGTTTATCAAATGGAAACCGACCGTGCTGAATGGGCTGTTCGCCCTGGCGTTTCTGGGCAGCCATTTTATCGGAAAACAGACCCTCGTCCAGCGCATACTGGGCAAAGCAGTCACCCTGCCGGGAGAAATCTGGCGGCGGCTCAACATAGCCTGGGGCGTGTTCTTCTTGGGGCTGGGTGCGGCCAATCTCTTCGTGGTGTACAATTTCACCACCGATACTTGGGTAAACTTCAAGCTTTTCGGCATGTTGGGGATCACGCTGGCCTTCATCGCCGCCCAATCGGTCTACATCGCGCGCTTTGCCCGGCCCGTCGATTCGAAGGAGGAGGCCTGATGCTGTACGCCATCATGGGCGAAGACCGGAGAGACAGCCTGGAGGCCCGCCGGGCCAACCGTCCCGCCCATCTCGAGCGCCTCGAATCCCTGCGTGACGAGGGGCGCCTGCTGCTGGCCGGCCCCCACCCCGCCACCGACAGTGAGGACCCTGGACCAGCCGGCTTCAGTGGCAGCCTGATCGTGGCGGAGTTCCCCTCCCTGGAAGCGGCCCGGGAATGGGCCGAGGCAGACCCCTATGCGCGGGCTGGAGTTTTCCACAGGGTGACCGTTAAACCCTTCAATAAGGTCCTGCCCTGAAAATGGGCCTGTCCATACGGAGGTCCGGCATATGGAGAACCCTGCATTTCCTCCTCAAGCGGCGTTCCCGCGGCGACGGGGATTGAACAACTACCCCGTTTTACAGGTCATATGAGTATAATGTATCGATTACCAGCGATGTAAACCCAAGGATATCTGAATGTTAAAAAAGACATGTTACCTTTTCCTGTTGAGCGCACTCTTGCTGACGGGCGGCGCCACCACAGCGATGGCTGAAGAGACGAAGATCGACGACACCATCGTCATCGTCAATGGCCAGGCTTTGAGCCGGCAGGAATTTCAGGCATTCATCAACTTTCGCATGGGCAACCAGCCCAAACGGAATATCTCCCAGGACCAACTGCGAAGACTGATGGTGGAATACATCAACCGGGAACTCATGTACCAGGAGGCCATCAAGAAGGGCTATGACAAGAAACCGGACGTCATGGTCGCCATCGACAATACTCAGCGCAATATCATTGCAAGTTACCGCGCACGAGAGATCATCAATCAACCCATTCCCGAAGAAACCTTGCGCAAACTCTACAAAGAGCGCACCGCCGAGCCCGAGCAGGAGTACAAGGTCAGGCACATCCTGGTCAAAACCGAAGATGAGGCCCGTGAAATTATCAAGGCGCTGGAAAATGGCGCGAATTTCGACAAACTTGCCCGGGAAAAATCCATCGACGTCTCCGCCAAGAATGGCGGCGCCCTGGAATGGGTCTCGGAGGAACAAATGATCGTGCCCTTCAGAAGAATAGTGCCCACCCTGAAACCGGGACAGTTCAGCACCACGGCGGTCAGGACCAAATTCGGCTGGCATGTCATCGGTCTCGACGCCACGCGCGACATCGACCCGCCCTCCTTCGATTCCATCAAGGACAAACTGCGCGCGCAATTGCAAAACGACATGTTGATGGAGCATATCGAGGAACTGCGCAAGAACAGCGAAATCGTGGTCAAGTAACAACAAAGGGCCCGTTAGGGCCCTTCCCGTTCATTTCCTCTATTACTTGAGAGTGCCGAGATACCTGTAACCACCTGATTTACAATAAAACACAGCACTGCATTCATGTCATTCCCGCGAAGGCGGGAATCCAGGAAAATCAATGGGTTCTGGATTCCTGCATCCGCAGGAATGACAAAACTCGGTACTCTCAAGCTCTATATTACTTTTTACGCTGAAATTTCAAGGCAATTCGGGCGCCTCCACCTCCGGATACTCTCCAGTCAGGGTATTGAGAAAGGCAATGATATCCGTCAATTGTTGCACGGAAAGGTCCTTGTCCAACTGGGTCTTGGCCATGAGGCGCACGGCTTCCTCCAGGGTCGCCACGGAACCATTATGAAAATAGGGCGCGGTGTCCGCCACGTTGCGCAGCGATGGGACCCGCCACATATAGCGGTGCCCCTCAACGCCCGTCACCAGGATTCTGCCCTCGTCCTTCAACAGCTGATACCGCTCGTCGTATTCCGTGCCCACGTAGTTGGGAAACAATTCATAGAAGCCCTCGCCCATCTTGAAAGCCAGACCGGGGACGGGGCCGGAAAAGTTGACCCAGAAATGGCATGAGGCGCAGCCTGTCTCGATATATTCCTTGAAGCCGCGCACTGCGGCCTGGGAAATGGCCTTTTCGTCGCCGCGCAGATAGCGGTCGAAAGGCCCGTCAGGTGTTACCAGGGTACGGATATAGCTGGCCAGCGCCTCGGTGACATGAGCATAGCTGACAGCATGCTTGCCTGGAAAGACCTTTTCAAACTGGGAGCGGTATCCCTCGATGGCAAACAACCTGCCACTCACCGTCTCTTTATTGGGCATGCCCATTTCCGCCGGGCTGAGCAAATGTTCGCCGATGGCCGCCTCCAGCGATGGCGCGCGGCCGTCCCAGAAATAGACCGTCTGATAGGCCACGTTCCAAAGCGTAGGCGTGGAGCGCGTCCCCGTCTCGCCCAGGGCGCCCGTGGACAGAGAACGGCCATCCTCGCCGCCCAGGGCGAGGTTGTGACAGGAGTTACAGCTCACCTTGCCCGTGAAGGACAGGCGGGGATCGAAAAAGAGCTGCCGGCCCAGGGCCACCTTAGCATCCGACTGCGGGTTGTTACGGGGTATGGGAGGCTGCTCCGGCAATGGCTGAAATGGCTCGAAGGCCTGCACATTGGTAATGAACAGCAGGGAAAAGCATACAAGCAGCATTCTCGACATCGGCAAAATATCCCTCACAAAAAAGGGCATAATGATAAACATGACACTGGGCTATATCAAATCCAGGGTGCGGGGCTCCTCCAGGGCCGCCAGACGCTTGACCGCCTCCTGCCATTGCGGCGTCTGGTGCAGGTGTTTGCGTTCATGTTGGCCATGGCCGTGCATGCGCGCCAGGCGTAACTGGGTCACCGGATTCTGCCATTGCAGGGATTCATCCAGCACGGCGCTCATGGCCGCCTTGCTCTGGCAGACCAGGGCCATGTCACACCCGGCCTGCAAGGCGCGCTTCACCCTGGCGGGCACATCGCCGGCTGTGGACGCGGCCGCCATTTCCAGGTCATCGCTGAAGATCAGCCCTTGAAAGTTCAGGCGTGTGCGCAGCACCTCCTGCAACCAGAAAGACGAATACGTGGCAATATTTTCATCGACCTGTTCATAGAGGACATGGGCCGACATGATGCCCTGCAGGCCAAAACCGCTCATGCGTTCGAAGGGTATGAGGTCTTCCATGAGCAATTCCTCGAAGGGGCGCGGGTCCACGGGCAGATCCGTATGGGAATCCGCCGCCACGGCGCCGTGCCCGGGAAAGTGCTTGCCCGTCCCCGCCATGCCGGCACGGCTCATGCCCATCAGATAGTGATGGGCCATGTCGGCAACGGCATCCGGACCGTGATGGAAGGCGCGCTCACCGATCACGGTGCTGCAGCCCCGGTCCAGGTCCAATACAGGCATGAAACTGAGGTCCACTCCCACGCTGAGGAGTTCCACCGCCATCAACCACCCCGCCATCTCCGCCAGTTGCCGCGCTTTGCGGGCATGTTCCTCATACAGGCTCCCCAGTTTCCCCGCGGACGGCAGATGGGTAAAACCCGGGCGGAAGCGCTGCACGCGCCCTCCTTCATGGTCAACGGCGATGAGCAAGCGAGGGTCGCGCAGTGCATGGATATGCCGGGTCAGGGCAATGAGCTGTTCAGGTGATTCATAGTTGCGGCTGAACAGCACGACGCCGCCCACCAGGGGATGCATGAGCATCTCACGCTCGTCATCCGCCAGCTCCACACCCTGCACACCGATCAAAAGCGGCCCCAG
>JALSGV010000212.1 GCA_026982565.1 Gammaproteobacteria bacterium | reverse complement strand
ATCGAGGACATGGAAGCTGACTATAAGGGCATGGGATGAACCGGCTGATACGTTCACGGCCGTGATTACGGTCACCAACCCCTGCGCTGGAGCGATTTTGAATAAGAACCTGAACCCGCGGACTCAGGTAAGAAGATAGTGATATGCGCATCATCAAATACCTGGCCATCTTGTAACTATTCAGGTCACCACAGAGACCCGGATGCGCAGAGAAAGGCCCTTCAGGTTCATGCCGGGAATGGAATGAAACGCCGAGGCCGCAAAGGTGCAGAGGGCGCAAAGGAAACCCTTTCAGAAAACCTTTGCGCCCTTTGCGCTGGATATCGTGGTCCGGCCTCCGGTGCCAGCGTCCCCCTGATTCACCACAGAGACACGGCGTTCACAGAGAAATGAAATGCCAGGTCGTCGGGGCAGGCCACATCGCCACCCGGGGCATGGCCTTGGTGAGTAATCTGGGGGACGATTGCAAACCGGCGTGGCGGCATATCGGCAGAAACGCGCTCACATGGGCGGTCCTGGCCGCGGCGGACACCAGCGGCATTGCAGGAGGTACGGCTGTTCCTCCATGCTACGCCGCCCTTACCATCATCAACGGAGACCATGCCTGGGCGGGCAGTCGTGGCGGTTAGCCGCCCTGTGGCGGCAACAACTGCGACATCGAGGCAACGGAAGTGATGCTGCAATTCTGGCGCGCCAACACCCCTCATCGCGCAAGCCGCGCGGACGCGGCTGAGTCGAAGGGGGGATTTGTTAGGCCAACATCGCCGTGCTGCGTTAGAATCCTCTCATCTTTCGTCAATAATGCGCCGCGGGCGCATGGAGCAAGCGAATCCCATGGCCGAGCAAGATGAACTCACTCCCCTGCAACGCATCAAGAAATCCCAGGAGAATACCGTCGTCGCCCTCGGCGTGGGAATCGGCTTCGTGCTGATGGTCTATTTCTTCAGCTTTGCGGCGATGGTGGACGCCGGCAGTGCGGTGGCCTGGTTTCAGGCCATTACCACGGCGCT
>JALSGV010000211.1 GCA_026982565.1 Gammaproteobacteria bacterium | reverse complement strand
CCACGCTGATCCCCGCCCATCCCAGCATGACGGACCAGAGGATCGGCATCCCCACGAGCATCGCCATGAGGAGAAGGTCGAAGAACAGGGTCTTGGACATGGCGCCCGGGGCGCCCATGCCGCCCGGGGCGAGTGACGGGTCGGAGAGGCTGTAGAGCAGGAGATCCAGGGCGCCCGGAAACATCGCCTGAAGCAGATTCTCGTCCACCCAGGCGGCCAGGCGCCACAGCACCGTCCAGAAGTGGATGGAGAAGAGCGCGATGGCGGCGGCGAGCATGACGCCCAGGGAGTAGCGGGAGAACACCACCACGAAGGGCAGAATGGCGTAGACGGCCATGAGCAGGACCGCCTGCGCCATGGGCAGGCCCATCTTCAGGATGTTGCTCGTGGTCGTGGCGGCGACATCGGCCACGACCATGCCGGCGGCGCCCAGGATGGCGGTGATGCCGTTGTAGGCGGCGCTGAGGATATTCCCCGACTGGTTGGCGCCGAGATCGTCCGGGTGATAGGCTGTCATGGCGTCCACCCGGGCGTTGTCGAGGGCTGGTACAATCCGCATCGCCGGCATTCGTCCCTGGGCTGTCTGTCGCCGATCAACTTCGAGAAACAGTAAGTCCAGCACAAGAGCGGGGCTCAGACCCCAAATGTTGAACTGTCCACTGAAGCGGGGTAACTCCAGGTAAGCGAAATATGCTCAATTTTGGCGGAACAGGGCAATTCGTTGGGAAAGGCGGAAATGACATTCCAGTTGTTTTTGAACACACTGCTCCAGGCAGGGCCCGCGGATTGGCCAACCTCTTCAGGTCTGGAATCATCAAGGAGCACAACAAATGCCTGACAGTACGGAGCACAAAGCGGTATTCAGACCGCGAGCCAGACTTCTTGATCTGCTGGGCGATCAGCTCATCCGTCATCACCGTATTGCGCTCTTTGAGCTGGTGAAAAACGCCTATGACGCGGACTCGCCGTCTGTAAATGTGCTGTTGAAGGACATCCAGAGCAAAGACAAAGGGCTGATAGAGGTGCGTGACACCGGCGAAGGGATGGATCTGGAGACAGTTCTGAATGTCTGGCTGGAACCCGCCTCGGACCACAAGGCAAAAAAGAGAAAGCAAAATATCAGAACCCCCCGTTTCAAGCGGTTGCCTGTAGGTGAGAAGGGGGTTGGGCGGTTTGCCGTTCAGAAACTCGGTAATCGTGCACTGCTGGTGACCCGCCGCGCGGGGCATCGGGAGATTGTGCTGGACGTGGACTGGACGATACTCACAAAAAACCATTATCTCGATGACGCCACCGTCACGGTGACTGAACGGCAGCCCGAGGTCTTCACAGGCGACAGTCATGGCACACTGATCCGGATCACTGGTATCAAGGATGACTGGACCCGGGGGGATGTGAGGCGCGTATACCGATCAATCACCGCTATGGTTTCCCCTTTTGCAACGCAGGACCGCTTTGATGTCCGGTTCAGGCTCGAACCTGACAGGGGGTGGCTGGATGATATTTTCTCAGCGGAGAAAGCCCGGGAGTATGCGCTGTTCCATTTTGATTTCAGATTGGACGACGAGGGCCTGAGTTGGGACTACAAGTTTACGCCTTATGCCGCCATCAAGGCAGACTTCCCGGTTCTCAGAGACAGGGAGAAACACGTCAAAAAGGATGAGTCCTTCGAGTTTTTCCGGCTCGGGCCTCCTGAAGAGGAAAAGCGTTGGAAGAAGCGCGACAATCGCAAAAACAGAATCAGCCTCAAGGATATGGGAATCGGGCCGGTGAAGGGGCGCTTTCTGGTATTCGATCTTGATCGTGAAGTGAAAGCCAGGCTCCACGATGTCCAGGGTTTGAGCCAGTTCCTGAAAGAGCAGGGGGGTGTGCGGGTTTATCGTGACGGCATGCGGGTGTACGACTACGGTGAACCCGAAAACGACTGGCTGGGCCTTGACATGCGACGCGTACAGACGCCCGCCAAACTGGTAAGCAACAATCTGATCCTTGGTGAAATACACCTCGATCTCGCGACAAGTACGGCGCTTCAGGAAAAAACCAACCGGGAAGGGTTTGTCGAGAATGAGGCTTACCGGGAGTTCCGCTATGCGGTGATGTGTGCTTTGACGGTTCTGGAGGCTGAGCGGAAGATTGACAAGGATGCGATGCGGCAGGCTTTCAAAACCCGGAAGGAGACTGAAGACACGGGTATCGACTCCCCGGAATCCGCCATTGACGCCCTGCGGAAGAAGGTGGTCGAGGCGGGCATGGCCGACAGGCTCGGAACCTACGTCAACCGGGTGGAGAAAACCTACAAAGAGGCGCGCGAAGTCCTGATGTCGGCTGTCGGGGCCGGTCTTGGCCTGTCCCTGGTGTTTCATGAAATCGAACGTGGTGTCCGTGGACTGGTCTACGCGCTGGAGCATGGCCAGAGTGCCTCAAAGGTCACTGAAATGGCGCGGCAGCTTGCCGAAATGCTGGAAGGTGCCTCTTTCCTGGTCAGGAAGAGCGAGCGTGAGACCATCAAGGCGTCCGATCTGTTCCGGTATGTCGCCTTTTCCAACCGGCCCCGCTGTGAATACCACAAGATTCGTCTGCTGGACGGTTTTGAAAATCTCAGGGAAAGGGATTTTTCTTTCAAGGGGTCGCGCCGCATGCTGGTCGCCACCCTGACCAATCTGGTCGACAACGCCATCCACTGGCTCAATGTTTCCGGAAAAGAAGGGCATGATCGGCGGTGCATCTGGGTAGGACCGTCTCACGATCTGGAAGGGCCGGCCATCGTGGTGGCTGACAGTGGTCCGGGGCTCCAGGATCCGCCGGAAGAGGTGGTCAAGCCGTTTTTCACACGAAGGCTGGAAGGGATGGGCCTGGGGCTGTATTACGCTGACATGGCGATGAAGGCGCATAATGGCAGGCTGGCATTTCCCGAGCATGCCGATGTTGACATACCGGCAGCATGCAAGGGCGCGGTTGTGGCAATGGTGTTTTCAGGCGAAGGAAAGAAATGATGGGAATAGCCGCACCGAGGATATTGATTGTCGATGACAAACAGGAGCATGGCGAGGCAATTGTCCGCAAGCTCTGGCGATTGGGGTATACCAGCCTTTTTGTTCAGTATGATCAAGCTGCATTGGCGAATGGTGAATTTGGGCCGTTTCAGGGTGTCCGCCTGGTATTCATGGACTTGGACCTGATTGGTGAAGGACGACTTGGCAATGGTTCAAGTGCATACGCGGCCGTTGAAGCGACAATCAGAAAAATACTCGACAACAACAATGGGCCGTGGGTTTTGGTAACCTGGACCGGTCATGCAGATCACGCGGATGAACTGACTTCCCATCTAAGGGAACGGTTACCTGGTGAGTTGCATCCCGTATCTAATGATGTGATGAACAAGGAGCAATTCATCAATGATAACGGTACAGAAAAAAATGGAGGTTTAGAGGCCAAGCTGCGAGAGCTTATTAACCAGGAAAACGCAACCGGCTGCCTGCTGGGATGGGAGGCAGGAGTGTTGAAATCTGCCAACCAAGTTGTTGCGGATTTGAACCGAACCGCACTTTCTCTTGATGGTGCCAATATCCACCAGAACCTTGGTCATATTCTTTACGAACTCGCAAAAGCGGAGGCAGGAGAATCACTGAAAGATGCCGAGGATTACGCTTCTTTCCTTTACGGGGTGCTGGCATCACTATTGTCTGACAGACTTTCCGTTCTGACACCGGATACGGACAATTCGTGTGGCAATTCCAAACTTACACCAGTCGGTGGGGCGCAGGACCTGACATGCTGGAAGCGCGAAATCAACAGCATGATAAACTTTGAAGCCAACTACTCCGGTGGCGCCTGCCCGGGCGCACTATTCAAGATAACAGAGAATACTGCAATTCCCCATCCATTTGATGGGAATGCCCAGAATTTGATTGAGAAGGAGTTCCTGCTCCCCAAAGGGGCTGCTGATGAAAACCAACAGGAATTGGTAAAGCAGAGTGATCTTTTCGTGCTGGATATCACTCCGCCATGTGACCATTCCCAGAAGAAAATCAGTTGGCGGCGTTTTGTTTTCATCTGCAAGGTCCCTCTGTCATACCAGGTCGGAGATGAGGTCAAGGACCTGAGCAAGAGTCAAAAAGGGAAGCTAAAGCGTGATAATTTGAAGATCAGTCCGGAATTCCGCTTTGATGGCCAGGACTGGGTTTTTCTGATCAACGCCAACCTGCAGATCTCGCTTTGTGACAACGACGTGTCCAAGCGCCTGGGAAAAGCGAGCGGGCGCATCAAGGAACAGTATATGGCCGATATTCTCGGCTGGATAGGGAGGCACATCACCCGTCTCGGTCACGTGTCTCTTTCAACACGCTGATAATCTTGTGGATACAGTTGTCCAGGTTGTTTGTGACCTCGTGCTCCCAGAACCTCAAAACCTGCCAGCCATCTGATTCCAGTGTGGTATCTACCTTTCTGTCGCGTTCCTTGTTTTTCTCTATCTTTTCACGCCAGAACGCAGCATTGGTCTCCGGTTGCTGGAAATGTTCCGGGCATCCATGCCAGAAGCAGCCATCCACGAAGACGGCGACACGCTTCGTAGGAAAGATGATGTCCGGTTTTCCAGGCAGCTTGTTCTTCAGGCGGTACCGGAACCCTTTGTGCCATAGCGTTTTCCGCAGAAGCAGTTCCGGCTTGGTGTCTTTCCCCCGGATTGCGCTCATGCACTTCTTGCGCTGACCTTTTGTCAGTACATCTGCCATAGGGGTGCCGTATGTATCGGACTCAGACGGCTGCGGCAAGCCTGCCGGCCGCCTCGCTGATCTTTCCGATCTTGCGGAAAATGACTTCCATAACTGGTGAGCAGACACCGTTGCCGCACAGCTTTACCTTGTCACGCCGGGTACCGTAAGGGAGTTTGTGACCCCATGCGCCCATGGCGCGTATCAGCTCAGGAGGCTGCAGCATCCTCAGCATGGGTTCACCATTCTGCCATGTCACCAGACCGAAGCGGTCGAGCGTGGTGACTGTTCTCAGCGGCACACGCAGTGGCTGCCATCCCCCTGCGTAATCGGAACCGTAATAGACGATCAGGAAATCCTCTCCTTCACCGAGCGCATCCATGGCGCGCTCAGCGCGCTCGATGGTGGCCTTTGCCCGGCCGGGTTTGTACAGCGGGCGGCTGGGATGCGTGCCGGGCGGGTCCAGGATCTCTTGGGCGTTTCGGGGTTGCCGCCGGTGGGCGGAGAGAAGTTCCTGCTTTGGAACCTCTATGCCGTACCGGTTGCAGATCAGGAACAGGCGCTTGCGTGACTGGGGCGTGCCGAATTCAGCAGCATCAAGCAGGAGCTGGCTGACTGTATAGCCATAATTCTCAAGGGTGGCCAGCAGTTCCTCATGCCGCTCCCACTTTTTCATGCGGTTCACATTCTCGACGATCACCCATTCCGGATTGAATGCCTCGATCCACGGAATAATGCTGATGGCCGTTTCCCGGCTTTTTTCACTCCCCGGCATGGCGCCCCTGGCAATTGAATGGGCGGTGCATTCTGGCGATGTCAGCAGCACATCCGGTCTGAACCGGCGTTTGTAACGGAGAGGATCAATATTCTCGATTTTCTTCTGCAGGACCGTTGCTTCGGGGAAGTTTGCCTTATAGGTCCTGGTTGCAAGACCCCAGGCATCGACAGCGAGCAGAGGCCTTCCACCGCCCCGCACGGCACCGTGCGCTCCGAGTCCCCCGCCGCAAAAAATATCTATGAACTTCAGCATGTTATGAAAAAATGCTCATTGGGCCCAGTTTCATGCGGGCGGACCACACCCCCTCATTTCCACTATGCCAGGTTTGTCCGTCTGCGCCAAGTTTATTGTGTGTCGATTCCCCGGGGCCTGTTGTGGTCCGCGATGTTCCGCGACATTCTGAAACTGAGCAATTACAGAACTCCTGACATGGCGAGATATGCCTGCAGGTAACGTTCGAGCGCAGCGAGTTTTTGTTCGGTCCATGGCCCACCAAAACGCTGGAAATTCATGGATATCCCTCCTTGGGCATAAAAACAGGAGAAGAATACCTTGAGGCCCCAAACGGGCACAAACTCCCGGCGGCCGGTCATCCGAGGCGCCACCCCCGCCTGACGCGGCGCCAACTCTAAGGCGGAGCAGGGAGTTGACAACGGGCCGCGGCGGTGCTAGAGAGAAGAGTCAGGTTCGGCGGACGGACGACGATAAACAGACTAAGGAGGGTATCGAGATGGGTTTCGTGGATCTGGTCTTCATCTTCTTGATGGCCCTGGCGGTCATGTGGTGCGTGGCGCGCCTGTGGCTGTCCCCGGCCGAGATCGGCGCGCGGCTGGGCCGCTTCGCCGCCCGGCACCGCAAGGCGACGATCACGGCAGGCGTCCTCGGCGGGCTCGCGCTCCTGCCCTTCGTGCTGACCGGAGCGCTGGTGCTGCTCGCCGCGGTCGTGCTCGCGCCGGCGATGCGCGGTGGGTTTCCCGTATATTACTGGTGGCCTTGGTGGCCTCACGAATGGGATCCGTACCCATGATGCTGGCATACCTCTTACCTTATTCTTCTTCCCGCGGCACTGGATGCCGCGCTCACTCCTTGCGAGCCAGCCTGGTGAACTTCCCTCTTCGGCGTGACCGCGTCTCCCAAACGAGAGATTTTTTCTGCCACGTTGATGCCCGCCCAGCTCAGCACGGTGCTCCAGATGATCGGCATGCCCACGAGCATCACCATGAGGAGAAGGTCGAAGAACAGGTTCTTGGACATGGCGCCCGTGATGCGCTCCGGCGAGGAGAGCGTGTAGAGCAGGTTGTCCAGGGTGCCCGGAAACATCGCCTGAAGCAGATTCTCATCCACCCAGGCGGCCAGGCGCCACAGCACTGTCCAGAAGTGGATGGAGAAGAGCGCGATGGCGGCGCCGAGCATGACGCCCAGGGAGTAGCGGGAGAACACCACCACGAAGGGCAGAATGGCGTAGACGGCCATGAGCAGGACCGCCTGCGCCATGGGCAGGCCCATCTTCAGGGTGTTGCTCGTGGCGGTCGCCCCCAGGTGGACGATCGCCATGCCGAGGGCGCCGGTGACGTCGGTTATGACGTTGTAAATCCCGTCTATTATGCCCTTGGACTGGGATGAGCCGAGATCGTCCGGGTAATAGGCTGTCATGGCATCCACCCGGGCGTTGTCGAGGGCGGCGCGCACCGCCCAGTCCTTGGCTTTTTCCGAGGCGGCCGAGAGCGCCGGCACGCCGGTGGCCGAAGGCAGGGCGCTCGCCAGGTTGATGAGGACGTTCTCGAGTCTCGCCGTGGTCGGCATGG
>JALSGV010000210.1 GCA_026982565.1 Gammaproteobacteria bacterium | reverse complement strand
CAGGGGCCACTCAAAGGGGTTTCCCAGGCTGCCTGGGAAGATGTTCTGCCCCATGCCTTGATTGAAGGACCACATGGGCAAACCTTCGGTGCGCAGATAATCGGCAATATGTATCAGGCGTGGATAAAAACCATTGATCGTATCACTGCCAATATCCTTGAACAGATAAAGTTTATCCAGCAACAGGTAATCACGATAGACATAAAATGTCAGCGCTGCGAGAATGGCAAGGAACACCCGAAATGAAAGGTGTATAGACAGTTTATCCAGGCCAGAACGATTCACAGGAAAAGCAGACTCCTAGAGAAAGTAATGGAGTTGATGCCTACCCCGCAAGCCCTTTAGCCTATCCACCGGCATCCGCCAATTTCTTCTCCAAATAATGAATATTGGTCCCCCCCGCCTGGAAGGCGGCGTCCACGATGATATCGCGGTGCAGGGGAACATTGGTGGCAATGCCCTCGATGACAAGCTCGCTAAGCGCGGTGCGCATGCGGGCCAGGGCGGACTGGCGGTCCTCCCCATGGGCAATGATCTTGCCGATCATGGAGTCATAGTAGGGGGGGACCTTGTAACCATTGTAGATATGGGAATCGACCCGGATGCCGGGGCCGCCCGGCGCATGATATTGGGTGATCTGGCCGGGTGAGGGGGTAAAATTGACCGGGTCTTCCGCGTTGATGCGGCATTCGATGGAATGCCCGTTGATCTTGATGTCTTCCTGTTTGTAACTCAAGGGCTCTCCCGCGGCGATGCGGATCTGCTCCTTGACGATGTCCACGCCGGTGATGTTTTCCGTGATGGGATGCTCCACCTGCAGGCGGGTGTTCATTTCGATGAAATAGAATTCGCCATCCTGGTACAGGAATTCGAAGGTGCCCGCGCCGCGGTAGCCGATCTCGCGGCAGGCCTTGGCGCAGAGTTCACCAATTCGATGGCGCGCCTCGTCGGAGATGCCCGGCGCCGGCGCCTCCTCCACGACTTTCTGGTGGCGCCGCTGCATGGAGCAGTCGCGCTCGCACAGATGGATGGCATTGCCGTGGTGGTCGGCCAGCACCTGGAATTCGATGTGACGCGGATTCTCCAGGAATTTCTCCAGGTAGACCGTGCCATCACCGAAGGCGCTTTCCGCCTCGGCGCGCGTCATGGCGATGGCGTTGCCCAACGCGGCATCGCTGTACACTACGCGCATGCCGCGTCCACCGCCGCCGCCCGCCGCCTTGATGATGACGGGAAATCCGATCCTGCGCGCCAGTTCGAGGTTCTTGCCGGGGTCGTCGCTCAAGGGGCCATCGGAACCGGGAATGGTGGGTATGCCGTATTTGATCATGGTCTCGATGGCGGAGATCTTGTCCCCCATGAGGCGTATGGTCTCGGGACGGGGGCCGATGAAAACGAAACCGCTTTGCTCGACGCGATCGGCGAAATCAGCATTCTCGGCCAGAAAACCGTAGCCCGGATGAATGGCCACGGCGTCGGTCACCTCGGCCGCGCTGATGATGGCGGGGATATTGAGATAACTCTCCGTGGACTGGGGTGGTCCGATGCATACCGATTCGTCCGCAAGGCGCACGTGTATCAGGTCACGGTCGGCCGATGAGTGCACCGCGATGGTCTTGATGCCCATCTCGCTGCAGCAACGCAATATGCGCAAGCCGATCTCCCCACGATTGGCGATGACGATTTTCTCAAACATGGCGTTTATTCAATGATAAAGAGGGGCTCGCCGTATTCAACCGGCTGGCCGTTCTCCACCAGGATGGCCGCGATGACGCCCGCCTTGTCGGACTCGATCTGGTTCAGCATTTTCATGGCTTCAATAATGCACAGGGTATCACCCACTTCCACCCGCTGCCCCACTTCAACGAAGGGTTGCGCGCCCGGCGCCGGGGCGCGGTAGAAACTGCCCACCATGGGCGAGGTGATGGTGTGACCGCGGGGCGCTGCTTCTTCCTCCGCGGGCGCTTCCTCCACGGCCGCCGCCGCGGGCGCCGCCGGCGGTGCCGCAACCGCTGTGACCGGCGCGGCAACGGCGCCCGGCGCCATCACCTGGGAACCGCGGCTGATGCGGACGGATTCCTCACCCTCATGAATTTCGATTTCTGCCAGATCGGACTCTTCCAGCAATTCGATGAGTTTCTTGATTTTTCTGATATCCATATACCGATTCTACTTTGGACTATTTATAAAATTGGTGTTCACCCGGCCTCGACGTGGCGCAGGGCCGCCTGCACGGCCAGTTCATAGCCATACGCGCCCAAGCCGCTGATCACGCCGACAGCGATGTCTGAAAAATAGGATCTTTGCCGGAAAGATTCCCTGGCATGAATATTGGACAAGTGGATTTCGATGAATGGAATGGCCACTGCGCTCAGGGCATCGCGAATCGCGACACTGGTATGGGTGAAGGCGGCAGGATTGATCACGATAAAATCGATTGCCTGTTCGCGCGCGACCTGGATGCGCTCCACCAGTTCGTGCTCCGCATTGCTCTGATAAGTGCAGAGTTCATGCCCCGAACGTGCGGCGAATTCCTGCAATCGTTCATTGATCTCATCCAGAGAGCTGCCCCCGTAATGGGCTGGCTCCCTGTCCCCCAGCAGGTTCAGATTCGGGCCATTGATCACCAGGATTGTAGCCAAGCCAACCTCTTGTAAAATAATAAATTACGGCAGTCTCATGCGTATTGATCGTAATTTATCACTTAATCGAGAGGGTTGTCCAGTTTAAGGAAATTATACGCCAGATCGCCGCAGTTACAGACCAGTTTTACCGGCCTCAGCCTTTCTCCCACACCGTGGGAGAACCTTCGCCAGCCAGCAGGTTGGCTCGCTCCATGGCACGAGCCGACCAGCGCAACGGGAAAAGCCAATAATCGCCCGTCAGAACGGGTGAACGTCAGCTCATGCGATGGAGCTTGCCTCGTGTAGTATCCCTTACCGGCCTAAACGGACACAATAGAGGCAAAACAGGGGCTTTGAATTGTACAATTTACTGATATAATTGATATATACCTGACAATAAACCGGACACAGAAGAGGACATTGAAAAGGTGGTTGATGGCGGTGAATCACTGTCAATGATGGAGCCTATGCTGATCTCTCAGAGTTCGAAGCACAGGGGAGCCATCACCGACCTCGCAGTAGAACTTGCGGCACATTCGGCGGGATTCCGCCATAGTCTACCGGAAGGGGTTCTCACTGCCTTGGCTGATCTGGTCCGCGCAATGAACTGCTATTACAGCAACCTGATCGAGGGCCACGATACCCACCCTATTGATATCGAGCGGGCGCTCAAGAACGACTATAGCGAAAATACGGAAAAGCGCAATCTGCAACTCGAAGCCAAGGCGCATATTGCGGTCCAGAAATGGATTGATGAAGGTGGCCTGCACGGCCGGGTGACTTCCTCTGAAGGAATTTGTGAAATTCACAGGCGCTTTGGAGAGCTGTTACCGGATGAGATGCTGTGGATTGAAGACCCCGATACGGGCGAATGTACACGGCTCATTCCCGGCGAACTGCGTAAACGCCATGTGCAGGTCGGTCGGCATATACCTATCAGCTCCGGCGCATTGCCGCGTTTTCTTGAACAATTCGAGCGTGTTTACAGCGGGCTTGGAAAGTCGGAAACGATCATTGCCGCCGCTGCGGCCCATCATAGACTGCTATGGATTCACCCGTTTCTTGATGGCAACGGGCGCGTGGCGCGATTGATGTCTTACGCCATGTTGCTGGAAACATTGGATACCGGTGGCGCCTGGTCGATTGCGCGCGGCTTGGCTCGCAATGTGCGCTCTTACAAGAGCCACCTGGCGGAATGTGATTTGCCCAGACGCAACGACCTCGACGGCCGGGGGAATCTGAGCGAAGAAGCCCTCGCGTCATTTACGTGCTTCTTTTTGGAAACCTGCCTTGATCAAGTCAAGTTTATGGAAGATTTGGTGCAGCCGGATCGCCTGCGAAACCGCATCCTTCTCTGGGCGGAAGAAGAAGGACGTGCAGGCGCACTTCCTCCCAAGGCAGGAAATATTCTCGAAGCGATCCTGTATAGAGGGGAACTGCCGCGCGGTGAGGTTGCCGGAATTCTAGGCACAGGCGACAGGCATGCCAGACGTGTTGTTGCTGCCTTGAGTGAGCGCGATGTCATCGTCTCTGCGAGCACACGCGCACCTCTGCGCCTTGCATTTCCAGCCACGCTGGCGCCACGCTGGATGCCGGGATTGTTTCCAGAGCAGGCGTAGCCAAGAAGAAAGGCGACTGCTCACCCCCCGGATACCCGTCTTTCCGCGATTTTCACCCTGCGGGGACAGACGGGACGGTATCCATGTCGTTATAACCACTGGATTCCCGCTTACACCATGCGGGAATGACGTATAACGACTATTCCGCCATCTGAGGGGAGAGTCGTTACGCCTGATTCAATCGCGGATCTTGGGAAATTATCGGCCAGATCGCGGCAATTGCCAAGCAGTCAGCCTGTTTCAGCCATTCACTGGCAGTTGGGAAACCGTCTTTGCCTCAAGCAGCCGCCTGATGAGTTCCTCCGCCTTCCTTTCCGTCAATTCACCATACTGCACGTGCGCGATCAGGCCGTCACGGCCGATGAACACCGTGTAGGGCAGAATGCCGAAGGCATTGCCATAGGCCTTGGCAAGATCGATACCGTCATCTTCTCCCATCAATTGGGGGTAATTGACGGCGGCGTCGAGTTCCGCAAGAAATTCCACTATAGCCTCACGCTTATCCAGCGCCACGCCGATGAACTGCAGCCCCTGGGGGCCGTATTGTTCTTGCAGGCGAATGAAAGAAGGCATTTCACGGCGGCAGGGCTTGCACCATGAGGCCCAGAAATTGAGCGCCACGACGCGCCCATCCCATTCACTGAGCTTGCGGGGAAAACCGTCCAGATCGGGGAGCATGAAATCAGGACCTTTCCTTCCCACGAGCACGGAAGTGTCCTCACGCTCGACGGCGCGCTCCATGGCAAGCTTTTTCAGGTAGTAGTTATTGAGTATGGCGGCTGCGATACCGACGGCCACCAGCGCCAACAGGATCCCTGCCTGACGCATGCGTGATATAGCCATGTAAAAAATCTTGCTTCTTTTCCACTAAATCATATTGGCCAGGGCCGCCCGGGCATGTCCGCTGAAGGCATCGGGATCGAGAAACCCCACCACACGGAACTGCCGCAGCTCATTGCCCTGACTGTCAAAAAACAGGATGGCCGGCGGTCCGAACAAGCCGTACTGCCGCAACAGGGCCTGGTCGGCGGGATCGTTATCCGTCACATCCGCCTGCAGCAACACCATCCTGTCCAGTGACTCCCTTACCCTGGGATCACTGAACGTCCGTTTTTCCATGCGCTTGCAGTCAATACACCAGTCGGCATAGAAATCCACCATGACCGGCTGATTTCTGGCCGCCGCGGCCACGACCTCGCGCCGTATTCCTTCGAGTCCCTTGACCTGCTTGAAAACGGGCGCGGCCCGGCTCTCAACAACTTCGCCTGACGCAAGCCCGCTGGACAGGCGCATGCCCTGCAAGGGTTGCAGGACATCATCCCCGCCACTGGCGGCGCCGACGATCAGTATCACGCCATATACGGACATGACCAGTCCCGAGCCCTTCCACAGGCGGCGCCATCGCGACGCCCCGTGATCCATGCGATCGAAGGCGCCCATATAGACAGCGATGATAATCAGCAACGCGGCCCATAGCAACAGGGCCGCGGGCGCCGGGATGATGCGCTCCAGCAGCCAGATGGCCACCGCCAGGAGCATGACCCCGAAAATATTCTTGATGGTGTCCATCCACGGCCCCACCTTGGGGAGAATCTTGCCCGCGGAGGTTCCGAAAATGATCAGGGGCACACCCATGCCCATGCTGAGGGCAAACAGGGACAGGCCGCCCAGCCAGGCATCGCCCGTCATGCCGATATAAATGAGGATGCCCGCCAGGGGGGCGGCCACACAGGGCCCGACGATCAAGGCAGACAGAAAACCCATGACGCCTGAACCGACATAGGTGCCACCCGCCTGCTTTTGGCTGATGGCGGCCAGTCTGGACTGCAGGGATGCCGGCATCTGGATCTGGTACAGACCGAACATGGACAATGCCAGCAATACGAACAGGGCGCTGAAGCTGCCCAGCACCCAGGGATTCTGGAACATGATCTGCAGATTGCTGCCGAACAGGGCGGCAGCGACGCCGGCGGCAGTATAGGTCACGGCCATGGCCATGACATAGGAAGAAGACAGCAGAAAGGCGCGGCGCGTCGATACCTGCTTACCCTGCCCGATAATGATGCTGGACAGGATGGGCAGCATGGGCAGCACGCAGGGCGTGAAGGCCAGCAGCAGCCCGAAACCGAAGAACCCCAGCAGGCTCAGCCACAGGCTGTCCGTGGCCAGGGAGCGGGCGATGCGGTCCTGCTCGGGAAGCGCCCCCGGCCCCGATGTACCCGAGACAGTGGCGACGGTCATGGCGCCTCCGGCGCCAGGGATAAGCAGGTCGATGGTCTGCTTCATGGGCGGATAACAGAACCCCTGATCCGCGCACCCCTGGTAGCGCACCTCCAGCACCGCCGGCAACCGCCCATCGGCCCGGCGCTGCAGTGGCAGCACGATCTCCACTTCGTGGTAGTACACCTCCATGCGGCCAAAATATTCATCTTCCTTGAATTTTCCGGTGGGAAAGAGCGGCTGGCCAATGGCCAGGGGGACATCGTCCTTAAACTTGAAGGAAAACTTGTCCTGATAGAGATAATAGCCATCGGCGATCCGCCAGCGGGCGATGACCGTATTGGCATCCTGCACCTCGGCCGTAAAAATAAAGGCCTTGTCCGGCTTGAGGAAGGTTTCCGCGCCAGAGAAGCCCGGCGCCTTGTTGGCGCCGGGCAGGATGCTGAACAAGCTGCCTGTCTTCTGCGCCTCGGTGGCATGGACCGGCATGGTGAACAGCAGGCCCAGACAAACGATCAGGACACCGGCCCAGAACGGTCTCAGGAAATCTCTACAATGCTTCAAGGTGTTTGTTTTCCGTCTCATTCCTCACATTCGCCCTACGCCGTCAAGACCCACGGCCCCAGGTTATATACCTTGCCTGCCTGTCAGATAGTATCTAACAGGTCACATTATGGCTGATTCGCTTACACGCCATCCTGCACCTGGGCGCCCACCCAGGCCAGGTAGGCCGCCGACCCGGCCACCAGTGGCACGGCGATAATTTCCGGAATTTCATAAGGATGCAAGGCGCGCACCATCTCTTCCAGGACCTGATAGCGATCCAGTCGGGTTTTGATCA
>JALSGV010000209.1 GCA_026982565.1 Gammaproteobacteria bacterium | reverse complement strand
AAGGGGGTGGCTGGTTGCTGCCCGCGGTGGCCGCCGTGGTATTCCTGGATCTCGGCTTTCATCCCCGCGCCGGGGCGGGCCTGTACCAGATCGCCGCCGCGCCGGGCCTCCTTGCCCATGGCCTGGAACTGGCCAATCAGCCGCGAACGGCCATGCCCTTCCCCGATGACGATCACTATTTCATGGAGGCATGATTATGGCTGAGGTGTATCAATACTGGGACGAGCGCCGGGGGAGTATCCGTACGAAAAAGGGTGGCTGGGTTATTGGTGAAGGGGTTTATATTTCCAGTTATTCATTGCTGGATGAATTGGTTGGTAAAGCCTCCTATTTTCAGTCGCTGATCTTGAATATCACGGGGGAGCTGCCTTCTGCCGAGGTTGCCCGTTGGGTTGAGGCTCTCTATCAATGCATGAGCTTTCCTGATAGCCGTATCTGGTGTAATCAGATTGGTACCCTTGGGGGAACGCTTCGCACGGCTTCAGCAGCCGGAATCACGGCGGGTATATTGGCTTCAGATTCGCGAATGTATGGGCCCGGGACGATTTCCTTGGTCCACGGATTTCTTGATAAAGGGGTCGTGGGGTATATCGATGGAAAGGATATTTCCGGGATAATCAGAAGCCGGGCTGGGGGTGGGCGTGGGAAGGTCGCCATTCCAGGTTATGGCCGTCCGCTGGCAACGGGTGATGAGCGCGTTGTTGCCATGGAGCGGGTTAGCAAGGAGCTGGGCCTGGTGGCTGGCCCTTGTATGCAGTTTGCCTATGCGGTTGAGCAATATATGCTGGAAACCCAGGGCGAAAGCATGAACCTCGCTGCTTATCTAGTTTCGGGAATGATGGATCTCGGCTGGACCCTGCCCCAGATCCAGCAGATCTGCGCCATCATCGTCACCAGCGGCGTCGCCGCCTGCTACAGCGAAGCCTACGACAACCCGCCGGAATCCTTCCTGCCCCTGCGCTGTGAAGACATCGAGTATCGCGGTCATGCGCCGCGTCCGGTGCCGGGGGTGGGGGAA
>JALSGV010000208.1 GCA_026982565.1 Gammaproteobacteria bacterium | reverse complement strand
AAGCTGTCCACGTCACGGCCACGCACATCCATCTGGATCACGGCGTAACGCTGCAACTGTTCGCGGCGCACGAAGGAGTAGCCCTCGGCCACCGTCACGTCCGCCACCCGCGACAGGGGGATGATGGCGCCGCTGGCGGTGCGCAGGGGAATGTTCTGAATAGCCTGCACCGAGGCCTTGGAGGCGTCGTCCAGGCGCGCGGTGATGTCGAAGCGCCTGACCCCGTCGAGAAGGGCGGAAACAGGCTCGCTGCCGATACCCGTGCGCACCACGGTCAGCACATCGTCCGCATTCATGCCATAGCGCGCCAGTTGCTCGCGGTTGACCTGGATGCGCACCTGGGGCTTGCCCACGTTGGCCTCCAGGGAGAGATCGGCCACGCCGGGCACCTGGGCGATAATCCCCTTGATCTCCTGGCTGAGGCGGTCGAGCTCGGACAGGTCCTCCCCGTAGAGCTTGGCCGCCAGGGTGGCGCGCACGCCGGAGATGAGTTCCTCCACGCGCATCTGGATGGGCTGGGTGAAGGCGATCACCGTAGTGGGCACCACCCGCTCCATGGTCTCCCGCATGTCGTCCACGAGTTCCTCCATGGAACGGGTCCACTCACTCTTGTCCGTCAGACCCGTATAGATCTCCATGTAGTTGACGTCCGCCGTCTCGCCCTTCTCGGCGCGCCCGATCATGGCGATGGTGGTCGTCACTTCGGGAAACGCCGACAGGGCGTTCTCGATCTTCTTGGAGATCTCTATGGACTCCTCCAGGGAAGTCGAGGGAATGGAACTCACGCGCCACATGACGGAGCCTTCCTGGAGCTGGGGCATGAACTCCTTGCCCAGAAAGGGAAACAGAGCGAGACTGCCCACCAGCAGCACCGAGGCGGCTACCACCACCTTCTTCTTATTGGCGAGAGACCAGGCCAGCGCCGGCAGGTAGCCACGCTTGATCCAGGCCACCAGCCAGGTGTCGCGTTCTTCCTTGGGCTTGAGGATGAGGGCCGCCAGCACCGGGATGATGGTGAGCGTCAGCAGCAAAGAACCCGCCATGGCGAAGCTGATGTTGAAGGCCATGGGCTTGAACAGCTTGCCCTCCAGCCCCTCCAGGGAGAACAAGGGCAGAAACACCACGATGATGATGAGGATGGCGAAGGCGATGGGACTGGCCACCTCGCGCGCCGCCGTCAGCACCGCCGCGGTGCGATCCACCTTCTCCCCCCGCTTTCGCCACTCCGCCATGATACGGAAGGCGTTCTCCGTCATCACCACGGCGCCGTCCACCATCATGCCGATGCCGATGGCCAGCCCCGCCAGGGACATGAGGTTGGCGGACAGGCCCGCCTCGCCCATGAAAATGAAGGCGATGAGCATGGCCAGGGGCAGGGCGGCGATCACCACGATGGCCGAGCGCAGTTCCCCCAGGAAGAGGAACAGCACGATGGCCACCAGGATGGAGCCCTCCACCAGGGCCATGACGGCCGTGTCTACCGCCTTCTCCACCAGGTCGGTGCGCTCGTAGACGGGATCGATCTTGACTCCTTCGGGCAGGGCGGAACGCACGATGTCCACTTTTTCCTTCACCGCATCCACCACGTCCTTGGCGTTGGTGCCGATGCGTGACAGGGCCATGCCCAGCACCACTTCCTTGCCGTCGCGGGTCACGGCGCCGAAGCGCAGGGCCGGCGCCTGGCGGATGGTGGCCACGTCATGGAGGTGCACCGGAATGCCATCCTGCACCTTGACCACGATGTTGCCGATGTCGGTCTCGTCCCGCACCAGGCCCAGGCCGCGCACCAGATACTGTTCGGGCCCGAGATTGATGTACTGGCCGCCCACCTGACGGTTGTTGGCCTCCAGGACTTCCATCACGTCACGGAAGCCCAGTTCATATTTGATGAGATTGAGGGGTTCGATCACCACCTGGAACTGGCGCTCCTGGCCGCCCCAGGAGAGGACGTCGTCCACACCCGGCGCCGTGCGCAATATCAGGCGCACCGTCCAGTCCTGCAGGGTGCGCAGATCCATGTCCGTGATGGCGTCCTTGAGCTTCTCGTCGGCGCGCTCCACCGTGTACCAGAAAACCTGGCCGAGCCCCGATGAGTTGGGCCCCATCTCAGGCGTGCCATAACCTTCGGGAATACGGTCCGCCACCTCCAGCAGGCGCTCCATCACCAGGCGGCGCACGAAATAGATATCCATGTCGTCCTCGAAATAGACCGCCACGTAGGACAGCCCGAACAGACTCACGGAGCGGATTTCCTTGACGCCCAGCAGCCCGGCCATGCCTGATTCAATGGGGAAGGTGAGCAATTGCTCCACATCCTCCGCCGCCAGCCCCGGCGACTCCGTATAGATATTGACCTGCACCGGCGTCACGTCGGGAAAGGCATCGATGGGCACCGTGGTGACGGCCCGCCAGCCCAGAGCGGCGACCACCAGGAAGATGATGATCACCAGAAACTTATAACGGAGGGAAACCTCAACCAGTTTATTCAACATCGCATTGCCCTCCTAGTGAGCGTGGCCTTCGCCCATCTCTGATTTAAGAAGCAGAGACTTCAGTACGAAAACACCCTGCACGACGATCTCCTCACCTACTGGCAGACCGCTGCGGATCTCCGTCCAGCCGCCACGGGTGACGCCGGTCTCCACCACCTCGGGATGCAGCTCGTCGCCCTCCACTTTGAATACCGTGGGTGAACCCCGCATCAGGATAACGGCGCTCTCGGGCGCGGCGACCACCGGCTCGGAGCTGCCTGTCTGCACGGCGGCCTCGACGAACTGGCCCGGGTGCAGGTCGTCGTTGCGATTCTCCACCTCGATGCGCACGGACTGGGTGCGGGTGACCTCGTTCAGCCGGTGGTGGACCTGCACCACGCGCCCCGGCAGCCAGGCCTGGCCGCCGTCACGGCGCACGCGCGCGGGCGCGCCCACGGCAATACGCGCCACGTCGGCAGGGGAAAGTTGGGCCTCCACCCATAGCAATGATTCATCGCTGATCTCGAACAACACCCGGCCCGGCTGCACCACCTCGCCCACGATGAAATCGTCGCTGATCACCACGCCATCCTGGCCGGCCAGGAGTTTGAACTCACCCGTGGCCTTGGAGGCGTCACCCCGCTTCAACAGGGCGTCGATCTGCGCCGTGGTCATGCCGTAGGCGCGCACCCGCGCGTAGGCCTGCTGGCGCTCCACCTGTGCGGCGATATAACGCTTTTCCGACACCACTTTACGTCCCAGCTTTTTGACCCTTCTCCATTCCACGTCGGCCTGCAGCAGGCCGCCCTGGGCCTCGGCCATCTCGACACTGGACAGTGTCACCACGGACTGACCCTTTTTCACGTGATCACCCAGACGGGCGTGGCGCGAAACGATCTGCGCCGTGATGCGGGGCGTGATCTGGGATGAACGGTAGACATTGATGGTCACTTCGCCCGGCGCAATGATCTCTTCACTGAGCGAGCGCCGTTCCACCGGAGCGGTGACGATGCCATTGGCCTCGCGTTGAGCGGCATCCATCTCCACGACACCCTCTTCACCATGTTCGTCATGTCCCCCGGCCGTCTCTTCATGGCCATGGTCTTCATCATCGTGGCCTTCCCCGGCGCTGACAGGCGCACTCAGGAAAATACCGAGCATCAGGGTAATCAAGAATAAGTTTCGCATTGTCGTCTCTCTCAAAAAAATCGATTTCATTGTGCGCCTCCCAGGAGCCATGCCTCCGCCCTGCCGCTGGCATCAAGCCAGTCGACCCAGGCGGAACGGGTCTCGCCATTCAATTCAACCGCGGAAGTGCGCGTGTCCAATGTCTGCTGCAGTTGCACCAGGTACTCCGTGGTGCTGATTTCGCCGGCCTCCCACAACTGCTTGAGCAATTCCACCTGGTTACGCAGGCTGGCCTGGCCTCCCCGCTGCCAGTCACTGAGCGCGGCGCGGGTCAGCCGGTAGCGGGCGGTCGCCGCTTCCAGGGCCGAGAGTGCACGGCGGTAGGCATCGCGCCAGGCCTGCTCTTCGCGCAGCGCATCGGCGCCGGCCGCCTCCACCTCGGCGCGGAAGTTGTTGCGCACGAAAAGGGGAACGGAGAGCGTCAAGCCGATAAGGCCGCTCGACTCTTCCTTGCCGCCACGCACACCCACGGTGGGATCCGCCCGCCGCTCCCGCTGCGCCAGCGTCACGGCGGCGCGGGCGGCGTCGGCGCCGGCGCGCAGTTGACGCAGGCGGGGATGGGCCGCCAGCAAGGTTTCGGCATCGACATGTTCAAGGCGGGCGGGCAAGCGGGGGAAAACCGGCCATTGGGCGGGCCTGCCGGAAACCAGGGCGCCGAGTCCGGCGCTGGCGGCGGCGGATGCGGAGGCAAGGCGGGCCGATTGCATGCGCGCCTCGCTCAGGGCCAGCCGCGCCAGGTCCACATCGGTCTTGGCGATATCGCCGGCGTCGAAACGCTGCCGCGCCAGATGATAGAACTCTTCCAACAGCTCGACACGCCGGTTGGCCAGCTGCACTGTCTCACGGGACGTATGGAACGTATTCAACGTCGCCAGCAATTCCACGATGATGGCCTGCCGGATGGCGGCCAGGCCGGCCTGCCCGGACCGGGCAAGGAATGCCCCCCTGTCCGCGCGCGCATCACGCTTGCCGGACCAGTCGATGGACTGTGTAATACCCAGGGTAATCACGTCTGTTTCCGCCCGTTCCGCGTCCAGCTCCAGCTCGGGATTGTAGAGAGGGCGACCGGCCGCGCGCCCGCGCGCCCGCGATGCCTCCAGACCGGCCTCGGCGGCCTGTACCGCCGGGTGTTCATCCAGTACCTGTGTCGCCAGCCTGACAAGGGCGGGCGAAGGAACGGGCATCGTGGCATCAGACGCCGCCTGGGCGCCCGCGACAGGACTGGCGAGAGCCAGCAACAATATTGATAGTGCACGCATATGATGAATCCTTATTCAAAGAGCAACAGATCATGGCTGCCGTGCTATGCAGACACGGCGGCCCTGCGTCAGGAACAGGATTCAGGCTTGCGGGGGTTTGAAAAGAGAGTCCCGGTTCTGGGATATGAGGATGTTCTGGCAGAGTGGCTCCAATGCGCCCGCCTGTGGAGTATTGATGGGAATGGCCGCGGAAAAAAGGCCGGCCAGGTGCGCATGAGCGTGGCAGCAATAATGATCGCAGACAGTCTGGGTATCCACGCCGGGATCACCATCAGACACCTTTGGCATGGCAGCGCTGACGGTCTCTCCGTCGAGAAGTCCATCATGATTGTCCCACGCCCACGCCTGACTGGATATCAGGGTACACAGGAGAAGCAGATGGATGAATGTGCGCTTTATCATGGGGGCTATGCTAGCACAAAAAAACGTCTGAGGGCATCGCCCCCTTACTTGGCGCTATGCAGAAAGGCGTCCAGCAATGCCGCCGCCTCGAGCAGGCGCGAGGCGAACAGGCGGGTGGGCTTGTCGGCGGACTCCAGGCCGGCCACCTCACCGGCCAGTTGTTTCAGGGTCATGCCTTCATACTTGTCGATAAAGCCTGTGCCGACCGTGCCGTCGAATTCCGGTATATATTTTTCACTCAGGCCGGTGATGGCGGCCTTGGTGATACGCTGACCGGCATCGATCCCCACCGCAATGGAAACGTCGCCATGCCGGTAACCGAATTTTTGAATGATGGCCGCCCCGATGAACTCCCCGCTCTCACGATCCTTGGCAAGGTAGTAGGTATAGACGCTGTTGGCCAGATCGACGCCATATTGCTCTTCCACCCTGTCGGCAGCTTCACCACTGACCTTCTGCTTCCTTTTCACGATCTTGGCGCCGCCGGGCAGCATGGCCTTCAGCGCCTCCTTTTTCTTCATGAGGGAAACCATGGGACCACCATGCCCCTTGTGTGCCTGCGCCTCACCCGACCAGACAGACATCAGAAATGCCGGGGAAATGATCAGGGCAGCAGCAAGAAACGAGGCTAGACAGGAAGGGGCAGAGATAATGCCAGCAGATAGGTTATTGAATCTCATGATGAACTCCGGGAATTGTCAGTTTGTTATCAATTAACAGATTGCCATGGCTGGGGTCGGGAGACATAGATAGACAGTTGTTTACACGTTAGCCACCAACCCTGCCCCAGCCATGACCGTCTGAACTATGGCATATTGTGAGTCTTGATCCATATCACAGCGCCTGTATGCAAAGGATAGGCCTTTCCATTGTGCTCCATGGTCTTGTTATTCTCCACCAGTGCTGAAAAACCCCACCAACCGGCCTTGGGCATGGCATAGGTAAAAACGCCGTTGGCATCCGCCTTGATTATCTGGGTAATGAAAGGATCAGCATCGGGCGCAGACACCTTGCCGTCCTGGTTGTAATATTCAACCGAAACCTTGGCAAAGGGAACCGGCTTGCCATCCAGCTTGGCAATACCCTGAAACACATTGTTGGTCCACAGGCCATATGGCCGCGTAAGGGGCACGATTTCCGCTTCCATGCCCAGCTCGTGATCCCATCCTTCCTCCAGGCCAAAGGTATTGACCACCACCTTGGCATACTGCACCAGAAAGATTTCCTCGGCCTCGTCCCAGAACGGTTGCGGGACCACGTAGAAGATATGGTCACCGGGCTTGCGGAAGGCGTATGTGGTCATAAAGGCAGGCAGCACTTCCCCCATGCGGTCCTTTACCTTGACCGCCTGCAGGCGATCCAGCAAATCATTATCGCGGCCGGCCACCCACACACCAAAGCGCACGGGCTTCTCCATCGGCACCCCAAGACCTTCGAAAGGGTGGTTGAAGCGGATATCCAGATCAATGGCCCGGCGCTCCTTGTGGGTCACCACGTCATCAGAAGGAATCAGCATTTGGTAATGCGCCTGGGCCGGCGCTAACACACCGGCCACAAGCATCAACAGCAAAACGAATAATTGTCTACTGAATTGTCTCAACATGATCACTCTTCATGGTGCGCGCCAGGCGAGGGATGCCCGCCACCCAAGGCGTATGAGATACCCAGACTAAAGCGGTAGTCCTCATTATTGGAGATACCACCCAAGTTCTGGTATATCGGATAGGAGTAATTGCCATAGGCGGTAACACTATGAGCCAGTTGTACATTGATTCCCGGTGAAAGGTAGATCACATCACCCCCGCTGTTTTTCTTGGGCTCGTTATTTTCGTTATCCTTTTTGAAGAAAATGCCGTTCAATTCAATAACCGGCGTAATCCTGGCATGATGATTATAGCTGACCGCCACATCGGCCTGCCAGGAATTTCCGCCCCGGAAATTATTGGCGCCCGGACCATTGACGCGCAGGATCGCATCGGCATCCACGGCGATCTTGTCGGTCAGGTGCCCGCTGTAGGCCACGCCGGTCTGCACGGTAAAGGCGCCGCTGCCCGGCTGGTTGTGCGTGCCGAGAATCTCCCTTCCCCCCGTCACCCGGTTGGGATCCGTCTTGTTGGTGAATTTACCTGTCGGCATCAGCAGCCCCAAAACACCGGCCCATTG
>JALSGV010000207.1 GCA_026982565.1 Gammaproteobacteria bacterium | reverse complement strand
GGTTCATCAAACATGAACTCAGTGAATACCCCACGCCGCGCAACCTGAGCTATTGGTGGAATTTTGGATTTCTCGCCGGTTTTGTGCTGGTGGTGCAGATCATCAGTGGTATCTTTCTGGCCATGCATTACAAGGCCGATGCCAGCCTGGCCTTCGACTCCATCGATCACATCATGCGTGACGTCAACTATGGCTGGTTGATCCATTACATGCATTCCACCGGCGCCTCGGCTTTCTTCGCCGTTATCTATATCCATATGGCACGTACGTTGTACTATGGCTCCTATCGCGCGCCACGCGAACTCATGTGGTGGACGGGGCAGATCTTGCTGCTGATGCTGATGGCGACGGCTTTTATGGGGTATCTGCTGCCCTGGGGGCAGATGTCCTATTGGGGGGCGCAGGTGATCACCAGCCTGTTTCGCGCCACGCCATTCATCGGTGACGAACTGGTGATCTGGCTGCGCGGCGATTTCTCGGTTGGCGACGCGACCCTGACGCGCTTCTTTGCCTTGCACTACCTTTTTCCATTCCTGATTTTCGGCATGGTCATGATTCATCTCATCGCTCTGCATTACGTGAAGAGCAGCAATCCCTCTGGAATCGATCTGTCGGCGAAGGACAATATTCCCTTTCATCCCTACTTCACGACCAAGGACCTCTACGGCTTGGGGCTCTTCCTCATCATCTATTGCTATTTCGTCTTCTTCAACCCGGAGTTTTTCATCGAAGCGGAGAACAATATTCCCGCCGATCCGTTGAAGACACCACCTCATATCGTGCCGGAATGGTATTTCCTGCCTTTCTACGCCATCTTGCGCTCGGTGCCCGATCTGTTGGGCGGGGTGATCGCCATGGGCGTGTCGGTGGTGATCTTTGCGGCCATGCCCTTCCTCGACCGTTCCAGAATTCCCGGCGGGGCGCGTTACCGACCTGTCTATCGCGCCATGTTCTATATCTTCATCGTCGATGTGGCGGTGTTGACCTACGTCGGGGCCCAACCGCCGACAGGTATGTTGACCATCATGGGGCAGGTTGCCACATTCATCTACTTTGCCGCCTTTGCCCTGCTGCCGTTTTTATCCAAGGCTGAAGAAAGGTGGTTGCGGAGGCGCGGCCTGCCGCCCGCCATCGAGGAACTGATACGCGCCGAGGAGCGCGAGCGGCGTTCAGGACCGTCATGATGAAGGCAGGGAATGGGCTGCTGGCATTGATGTTGGCGTTTTTTATCACGCCTCCCTATGCCTGGGCGTCGGATGGCATGGCGTTGCGTGATGTGGAAATAGGCAGCAGCCAGGAGGAGATCAAGCGTGGCGGGATGGTGGCGCTGCAGCTGTGTGTCCTGTGCCACAGTCTCAAGTATGTCAAATTTCGTGACCTGCAGGAAGTCGGGTTCTTCCCCAATGAGATCGACCGCTTCCGGCGCGGGGCGGAATTGTCCCAGGGCATCCTCAGCACGACGACCCACCAGAGCGCCAAGCGCCTGTTTGGCATGGTGCCGCCGGATCTGTCCCTGATGGCCAAGGCGCGCCAGAATGGCCCGCGCTATATATACAGCCTGCTGCTCGCCTATGAAGAGGGGGAGGACGGCGCCATCGAAAACGGCCTCTTTCCCGGCATCAGGATGCCGGATGTATTGGCCTACTCCATCGAGGAAGATGAACGGGTGCGGCAGGAACTGGAGCAGCGGGCACGGGACGTGGCTGCTTTTCTGGCATGGGCGGCTGATCCCCGCGCGCAGGAGCGTCTTACCCTGGGCCGCTATGTCTTGGCTTACCTGTTTCTCCTCACGGCCATGCTCTATCTGGTCAAGCGCAAAACCTGGGCGCAACTGAAGTGTGGCTGATTGTTTTTCCAGATGCGTCTGAGGACTCCCAATTGTACAATGTGCCAATGATTGGCCGTTTTATCGAAAAGACATCATGACAGCCGGGTCCGCTGTGGGAAATCGTATCCTCATGACCTTGGCTGCGCTGGTCATCATCATCGCTGGTATGCGCGCCGCTTCGTCTCTACTGGTGCCTTTTCTGCTCGCCCTGTTCCTCGCCGTGATCATCGCGCCGCCCTTGTCCTGGCTGAAACACAAGGGTGTGCCGGGGGTGCTCGCGACACTTGTCGTCATGGCCGTATTCGTCCTGGTGGCCATCCTGCTGGTCCTGTTGGTGGGGTCATCCCTGGATGAATTTACCCGTAATTTTCCCTTCTACCAGTCCCGTATCCAGGAGCTTACCGCGCTTCTGCTGACCTGGCTCAGCGACAAGGGAGTCAGTATTTCCAGCGAGTTCGTCTCCCATTACCTGGATCCCGGCAAGGCCATGAAACTCATTGCCACTTTGCTCAGCGGCATGGGCGGGATTTTGACCAATGGTTTCCTGATTCTCATTACGGTGATCTTCCTGTTGCTCGAGGCTTCGACCCTGCCTGGCAAGTGGCGCGCCGCGTTTGCCCGGCCTGAAACCTCCATGGAGCAGGGCAGGGCCATTGCCGACAATATCAATCATTACATGGGTATCAAGACCCTGACCAGTCTGGCGACGGGTATCATCGTCGCGCTTTGGTTATGGGTAATAGGCGTCGATTTTCCTGTGCTGTGGGGGGTGCTGGCCTTTCTGTTCAATTTTGTTCCCAATATCGGCTCCATCATTGCCGCCATTCCCGCTGTCCTTCTGGCCTTGATTCAACTGGGGCTGGCGCCTGCCTTGCTGGTGGTGTTGGGCTATGTGGTGGTCAACGTGGTTATCGGAACCTTTCTCGAGCCGCGTTACATGGGGCGTGGTCTTGGGTTGTCCACTTTGGTGGTATTTCTTTCCCTGGTGTTTTGGGGGTGGGTGCTGGGGCCGGTGGGTATGTTGTTGTCCGTACCCCTGACCCTGACCGCCAAGATCGCCCTGGACAGTAACGAACACACGCGTTGGTTGGCCATCCTGCTGGGGCCGCGCGTGGAAGCAGAGGAACAGCCGCGGGCTTCTTGATACAGTGGTGTTTAACCTGAATCTGTGGGTTAATGCCGGCGCATAGCCCAAGCTCTTGCTTTCACAGCGGCTCAAAAAATGCCCACTTAACCTTTGGGGGAAGCCAATATTTTTTGAATCCACTGTGAAACCAATATCTTGCACTCTGCATCCGCCCTGAGCCCGCGGATTCAGATTTAATCCATGCGGTGTATCCTGGCGAGGGGCAAATCCTTTCCGAATACCGGCTCGATCCTGAAAGTGAAGCGGTAACTGGGGGCGTAGTCGTTTTCCTGTTTGAATCTCAATTCGGGTATCAGTTCGAGGAAGAGCCAGTTTTTATAGACCAGCTTGCGGTAGCGATGCCATAAACGGTATTCAGTAACTTCCCAGTTGTCTCCGTTGTCGCTGAAAATGCCGGCTTCATAGGCAAGGTTTACCTTCTCATTGAGGTGCTGGAATAAAGAGAGGATCTGGGTGCCTTCCGAGAAGTCTTTTTCCTCGGTCCATTTCCAGCGTGAAGTGCTGCGAAACAGAAAATCGTGCCTGATGGCCCGGCTGAACTGAATGCGGGTGTCGAACTCAGCGCCTGCCAAGGCCAGGTAGGTGCTGGTGGCCGAGAAGCGGGACAGCCATTTTGGAGTGATGGCGAAGTAACGTATCAGCCGGGCCCGCAGGAACGGGTCGGGTGGGATGCCGGTCTTGATGCCCAGAGAGGGGCGTATTTTCCATTTTCCGGTTTTCTTGAGCTGGGTTTCCAGGGAGATAGAGAAGTTGTTGTCCTGTAGCGGATCATCCGCGGGGGTGGAAATGTTGTCCGGTTCTTCTTCAGAACTTGTGTCGGAGAGGAGCAGTTTCAGTTTTTTGTCCGTATTGGGCAGGATGATCCGCGCCCTGACCCTGATCTTGAAACTCAAACCATCGTCCTGATCGTAGATGATGTCCAGCGGCAGGCGGGTGTAGCTTTTATTGGTTTCCTCGAAAACATTTTCATCAGCGAAGAAACGATCGGCATATTTGACGGTTGCTTCGAGACGGTTTGAAATGCCGGCGTGTGTCTTGTCGACGAGGGTGAGGATGCGTGAGGGTGGCTTGCCGTCAGGCGGGCAGGCGTCTGTCTCACAGTCCTGCTTTTCCTCTGCGGAAGGTGGGGGGGCGCTGCTGTTCGGGTCATGGAATTCCCTGCCTGTGGGGGAGGGTTCTTGGTCAGGAGGAGGCTTGGGGTCCGGTTCCAGGGCAAGGGCGGCGCCACACCAGCATAGGCCTGAGATGATGATGGCGGAACGTAATAGATTGGAAAGGCCGTTTGTTCTTTTGAAGCGCATATTCGCGTGTGAGCGCGGCTTTATGGTGGAATTTATAGTCAGATACGTGTGATCGCCTCTTCACACGGCAGTCTGCAAGCCTATCTTGCGCCAAAGACGACGATGGTTTTTCCTCTTGCCGTGATCAGATTCTGGGCTTCCATGTTTTTCAATACGCGCCCTACCATTTCCCGGGAGCATCCCACAATGCGTCCCAGTTCCTGGCGGGTGATGCGGATCTGCATGCCATCGGGATGGGTCATGGCGTCAGGTTCCTTGCACAGGTCCAGCAGGGTGCGTGCGACCCGTCCGGCCACATCCATGAAGGCCAAGCGTCCCACCATGCTGCTGGTGCGGCGCAGCCTGACGGCCATCTGTCCGGACAGTTCGAACAGGATGTCCGTGTTGGTCTCGGCAAGATTGCGAAATTTTTCATAGGTGATTTCACCCAGCTCACACTGGGTGCGCGCCCTTATCCAGGCGCTGCGTCCGGATTCCTGTTGGAACAGGCCCATTTCTCCGAAGAAGTCACCCGCGTTGAGATAGGCCAGCACGATTTCATGACCATCATCGTCCTCAATAAGTACCGTAACCGAGCCTTCGATAATGTAATATAGGGAGTCGGGTGTATCGCCGGCATAGATGATGACGCTCTTGGCCGGGTAGCGGCGGCGGTGGCAGTGATGCAGAAAGCGCTCTATGGTTGAGTTGATCACTTGTCTACGGGGTATCGCCATGATTCTTCCTCGTGCGTGGTGGGGATTCAGCTTATATAGTATGTCATAACAGATGATACTTGCCAGAGGCAAGTAAAGGGATAATTTCTGGGATAGAGTTCTCATTTTGACGAGGAGAAGGCAAATATGAAGGCGCGGGTCAAATGGGTGCAGGATGCAATGTTCATTGCCGAGTCCGGCAGCGGACATGCCGTGGTTATCGACGGGCCGCCGGAAGGTGGCGGGCGGAATCTGGGAGTGAGGCCCATGGAAATGTTGCTGATGGGCACGGGGGGATGTACAGCCTATGACGTGGTGCATATACTGCGCAAGTCGCGTCAACCCGTAGAAGATTGCGTGGTCGAGATCGAGGCTGAGCGGGCCGGGCATGAGCCCAAGGTGTTCACCCACATTCATATCCACTTCATCGTGACCGGGAGAGGTCTGAAGGACAAGGCTGTCAGTCGGGCCGTCGAATTGACGGCGGAAAAATACTGCTCCGCCTCCATCATGCTCAGCAAGGCCGTTGATATCACCCACGACTATGAAATCAGGAATATTGAATAACCATCATAGGGAGAATTGAGATGAAGAGACCCGGTTCCACTGCCGGATTGCGTCACGTGGCCCTGTACGTGAACAGCTTCGAGGCATGTGAGCGCTTCTATGTCGAATTGCTGGGCATGCAGGTCGAATGGCGCCCGGACCCTGACAATGTGTACTTGAGTTCCGGTTGTGATAACCTCGCCCTCCACCGCGCGGAACGGACGTTCGCTCCACCGTCGGCGCAGCACCTGGATCATATCGGTTTCATTATTCACCAGCCGGATGCCGTGGATGAGTGGCATGACTTTCTTTTGGCCCACGATGTGCCCATGAAGGCCGCGCCGCGCACCCATCGCGACGGCGCGCGCAGTTTCTATTGTCAGGATCCCGATGGCAATACGGTGCAGCTGATTTATCATGCGCCCATCGCGGACAAATCTTCTTGCAATGGCTGAGAGGGCCAAGGGAAGCCGGAGTAGGGAATATTGAAACAGAAAAAGCTGAAGCTGCACGGGTTCAACAACCTGACGAAAACGCTGAGTTTTAACATCTATGATATTTGTTTTGCCAAGAGCGTCAGGCACCGCCGGGAATATATCGAGTATATCGACGAGGCCTATAATGCCGAGCGCCTGACCCATATCTTGACGGACGTTGCGGACATCATCGGCGCCAACATCCTCAATATTGCCCACCAGGACTATGAGCCCATGGGGGCCAGCGTCACCATGTTGATTTCGGAAGAGCCGGATGTCTCCGAGGCCTTGCCCAATCCCGAGGCCCCCGGCCCCCTGCACGATGCCGTGGTGGCGCACCTGGACAAGAGTCACCTGACGGTGCATACCTATCCTGAAAGTCATCCTGACAACGGCATCAGCACCTTCCGCGTGGATATCGATGTTTCCACCTGTGGCCGGGTATCGCCCCTGCGCGCCCTGAACTACCTGATTCACAGCTTCGAGTCGGACATCGTCACCCTGGATTACCGGGTGCGCGGATTCACCCGCGATGTGCGGGGCAAAAAGCATTTTATCGATCACACCATCAATTCCATCCAGAATTTCATCTCCCGTGATTCGAAGGCGCGCTACCAGATGATCGATGTGAATGTCTACCAGGAAAATATTTTCCACACCAAGATGATGCTCAAGGAATTCGAACTGGACAATTATCTGTTCGGCACGGGCGAAGCGGACCTCTCATCACAGGAGAAGCAACAGATCATGAAGCAGCTGAAGCGGGAGATGGCGGAGATTTTTTATGGTCGCAATATCAGGAAAATTTGATGAGGCGGGGCATCCGTCTGGCGCTTGAGCTGTGGCGGATTCAGGTTTAATCTAAGACCCTATGAATACACGAGACTATACCCCGGTAGACCGGCTGTTGATGGCTTTCGACAATGGCATGCAGACCGTATTCGGCAAGCCGCGCATCTCCGGGCGACCGGATCCGGCGGATGCCTGTACGGAAAATGAACTCAGTGACGCTGAGAAGGCCCTGTCGGTCCGCCTGATGCGCATCAATCACGCCGGTGAGGTCTCGGCCCAGGCGCTGTATCAAGGCCAGGCCCTGACGGCCAAACTGCCCGACGTGCGGGAAAAGATGGAACAGGCGGCCATCGAGGAAAACGACCATCTGGCCTGGTGCGAGAAACGTACTCAGGAGCTGGGCAGTCATGTCAGTCTGCTCAATCCCCTGTGGTATGGCGGTTCCCTCGCCATCGGCGCCCTGGCGGGGCTGGCCGGCGACAAATGGAGTCTGGGGTTCATCGTCGAGACGGAGCACCAAGTCATCCGTCATCTCGAAGAGCACCTCGAACGGTTGCCGGAAAAGGACGACAAGAGCCGCGCCATCCTGGAGCAGATGAAGGAGGACGAGGCCCATCACGCCACCACCGCCCTCAATGCCGGCGGCGCCCCCCTGCCCGAGCCCGTCAAGAAGCTCATGGGCATGACCTCCAAGGTCATGACCCGGGCGGCATATTGGATATAGAAGATATTAACCCGGCAACAATATATATCGTATTCAGGACTTCAGGCCTGTGCTGGAACAAGGCGCGGTGCGCAGGCAATGGTCATTCCATTGGCAAGCGCCGCAACGCCGTGCCGGC
>JALSGV010000206.1 GCA_026982565.1 Gammaproteobacteria bacterium | reverse complement strand
CGACGGGCACCCGCCGCTGTATGTGCAGATGATGCTGGTAACCATGCTGTTCATCATCCTGCGCCTGTATGTGCTGGTGCGCAGGAGGCGACGCGCTGCAACGCCCCCGAACGAGTGGCTGATGAGCGGCTATCTTGGCCTGCTGGCGCTGCTTTCTCTCGGTGTGTGGGATCACCTGCAGATGTTCTATCGTGATTACGTGCTATATACCGTGCGCGTGCTTATTGGCTGATTGACACCTCAGGCTGCTGCACCACCTGCCGGCACTCCCGTTTTCGAACATGGCTAGACTCAGGACTCATAAGAAAGCGATGACGATTGCTGCGATGGTGATGGCGTTGAAGGAGCTGATGGAGCATCGGTCAAGGCGCATGGCGATACGCCGAAAGTCCTTGAGCCGACCAGAGAAGTGTTCGATGACTTTACGCTGTCGATAGAGACGTGGATCGAAGCTGTCATCGTCCCATTGGCCCTTGCGCACCGGGATACAGGGGCGGATCTTGCGTGCCCGCAAGGCATGGCGCAGGCGGTGGCTGTCATGTGGGGCCTTGTCGGCAATGAAGGTGGAACCAGGCGGCAGATGCTCAAGCAGATCAAAGGCCGCCTTGCAATCGCTGAATTGTCCTTCTGTCAGCAACAAGATCAATGGCTTGCCATCTGCGTTGCAGATGACATGCAGCCTGGAATTCAGCCCGCCCTTGGTGCGCCCGAGGCATCTGTGCCCCCTTTTTTCAGCAGCAGACTGGCAGCAGTAGTGCGGTGTGCCTTGATATGCGTCGCATCAATGATGAGCGTGCCATCGTTCACTCGTTCTGCTGCCAGCGCCGTAAAGATGCGCTGGAACACGCCCTTCCCGCCCCAGCGCCGGAAACGGTTGTAGAGCGTCTTGTGTGGCCCACGAGCAGAAGGTGCATCCGTCCAGCACAAACCATAGCGAGTCGAACGTGAACAATTAGCCCTGTGGGGCTGCTGAGATTGTTTGCCGCCGTTGTGCAAGGCCGAACAGGCATATCTGGATGAGGCGCAAAAGAAGCTGGGCAATGAAGCGCCGTAACAGGCGGA
>JALSGV010000205.1 GCA_026982565.1 Gammaproteobacteria bacterium | reverse complement strand
TGCAGTTTGGGGGCTGAAGGGATCGCGCACCCGTCATGGTGTCAACGGGCCCTTCTACCTGGGTTCTATCGGTGCCGTAGCGGCATTCGTGGGGATATTGGTATTCATGCCGGTGCATATCATTGGCCTGGCCATTGTGATCGCGGCTGCTGTATGGGATATCGTAATCTTGCGCAAGGGGCCACCGGCCTGTGAAAGCAACTGAAGAGTCTTGAGAGTACCGAGTTCTGTCATTCCTGCGGATGCAGGAATCCAGAACCCATTGATTTTCCTGGATTCCCGCCTTCGCGGGAATGACATGAATGCAGTGCTGTATTTTATTGTAAATCAGGTAGTTACAGATATCTCGGCACTCTCAAGAAGAGTCGCTGCCATGAAAAAAATTCTGATTGCATTACTGGGTACGGTCGTATTGATGACATCCACCTCAGCCGTATACGCCGCCAGCGGCGGCACCATGCTGTTTCATCTCAAGACCGGACTCAAGCACGACGATGCCCAGATCTGCGTGGCCTACAATGCCATCTGGGCGGCATTGGAAGAAGGTCTCGAGGTCAAGGTATTGGTGGATGCCGACGCCATCAACACCTTCAAAATCGGCTGGCGGGGAAAAGACCATATCGAGGATTACAAGATCCCCGAGAATCTGCGCCAGGCACTGGCTGAACAATTCTCATCCCCCATCAACAAGGTGCCCAAAACCTATGGGCAATTCCTGGACCTGCTCCATGACAAGGGTGCGCAATTCTATATCAACAGCGCCTTTCTGGTGGTCGCGAAAATCGAGAATCAGCTGGGCACCGTGGAAAACATATCGGCCAAGTTTTTCAAGCCTGTCTCGCTCAAGGACATGATCCGCATGAGAACTGATGCTGATTACTATATGGTTTATTGATCTTGCAGCAGCGGCACCCAACAACATTTTCCTGATAACGTATTTATTGTTACGTCAGCCCGGCCTGGTTTGCGGAAGGCGCAGGGAAAGCAATGCCGCGGCCAGCACGAAACCCGTTGACCACCACAGGCAACCTATCAGCCCCTGCGTCTGATAGATCCAGCCTGACAACACGGTGCCGCTGAGACGGCCCGCGGCATTGGCCATGTAGTAGAAGCCGACGTTCATGGAAACCCTGTCACGTTCCGACCAGGCGATGATCAGAAAGGAATGCACCGCCGAGTTGATGGCGAACACGGCGCCGAATGCAAACAAGCCGATGATGATAACGCTGTTGTGTTCCAGCCCTTGCTGCAGGGCAATGGCAATGCCGGCGGGGAAAACGGCCAGAACAAAGGCCCACAAGCGGGCCGTGCGCCCGTCGGGGCCGCTGCCGCGCCGGATCACGGCCGGCACGCAGGCCTGTACCAGACCGTAGACAATGACCCATGCGGCCAGGAAAGCGCCCACCTGGCTGAAAGGCCAGCCCAGTACGGCGTAGAGGTAGACCGGCAGCGCGACCACGAACCAGATATCGCGCGCCCCGAACAGGAAGAAGCGCGCGGCAGACAGCCAGTTGATGGCAGGGTTCTTGGAAAAAATATGGCTGAAGCCCGGCCTGGTTTTGCTTCTCCCCAATCCGCGTGGCAGCAGGATGACCGAAAGCGTCAATATGACCGCCAGGCTGCCTGCCAGGATCAGCAGCGCGCCGCGGAAACCGGCCAGTTGCAGCAGCAGCGCGCCGAGAAAAAAGCCGGCGCCCTTGAGGGCGTTTTTCGAGCCGGTCAGGATCGCCACCCATTTGAACAGGCGTGATTCCCGGCCTTTTGGAAGCAGCGTTTTGATGCTGGCCTTGGCGGACATTTTGTTGAGGTCCTTGGCGATGCCCGACAGGGCCTGGGCCGTCATGACATAGGCGACCGTCAACCAGGCATCGGGGACCGTGAGCATGGACAGGGCCAGGATCTGAATCCCCATGCCCAGGTGCATGGTGAGGTTGAGCCCCATGTGCGCACCCAGCCATCCCCCCGCCAGATTGGTGACGATGCCGAAGAATTCGTAGAAGAGGAACAGCATGGCCACCTCGAAGGGCGAATAGCCCAGCAGGTGGAAATAGAGCACCACCAGCATGCGGATGGCGCCGTCGGTGAGGGTGAAGGCCCAGTAACCGGCGGTGATCACCAGGTAATTGCGCAGGCCGGTATCCACCCCTACAGGCTCCGGGCAATTTTCACCGCCAGCTCCATCATGCGGTTGACATAGCCCCACTCGTTGTCGTACCAGGCCAGCACCTTGACCTGGGTGCCATCGATGACCAGGGTGGACAGGGCATCAATGATCGAGGAACGGGGGTCGTCTTTATAGTCAATGGAAACCAGGGGGCGTTCCTCATAGCCCAGTATCCCCTTCAATTCACCCAGAGAGGCCTCTTTAAACAAGGCATTGACCTCCTCCGCCGAAGTGGGCCGCTGCGCCTCGAAAACGAAATCCGTAAGAGAGGCGTTGAGGAGGGGCACCCGCACCGCCAGGCCATTGAGCTTCCCTTCCAGGTCCGGAAAGATACGGGTGATGGCCGTGGCCGAACCCGTGGAGGTGGGGATGAGGGATTGTCCGCAGGCGCGCGATCGGCGCAGATCCTTGTGTCCCTTGTCCACGATGGTCTGGGTATTGGTGATGTCATGGATGGTGGTGATGCTGCCGTGACGTATACCCAGGCCTTCATGCATGACCTTGACAAGGGGGGCCAGGCAATTGGTGGTGCAGGAGGCCGCGGTGACGATATGATGCTGCGCGGGCTCGTAGATGCCGTCGTTAACGCCCATGACGATATTCGGGACCGCATCGGGGAGAGGCGCCGACACCAGTACTTTTTTCACACCCTGATCAAAATAGGCCTGCAATGCCTCCCTGCTCTTGAATTTCCCGGAACATTCAATGACCAAGTCTATGTTGCCGGACGCCCAGGCAGTGATGTCGAAGGCGCCGCTGAATCCAAGCGTTACGCCATCGATCGTGAGGGAATGCCTGCCGGCTGAAATATCATGGGCCCAGCGCCCATGCACCGAGTCGAACTCCAGCAAGTGTGCGTGGCAGGCGGCGTCTCCCTCGATCTCATTGATGTGGACAAATGTCAGCTCTGGAAAGCGCCAGCCGGCGCGCAAGGCCAGCTTGCCCATGCGCCCGAATCCATTGATGGCAACGTTTATGCTCATGATTCTATAATTCCGTATATACGTTTAAGCAGATATATAAGCCCGATAAAATGTATAGATGCTGTTGATTATTTGCTGAATCCTATGATTTAGATGAAATTACCCGGCCTGCTCTCGATCAGCCACACTTGCGCAGCCGGTTACTGAGTGACAGGCGGACAAGGTCGGTCTGCATCTCCAGGCAGTTGGCGCCACATTCTCGAATGTGCTCGAAAAGCGCGCTGCAACACCCTTCCACGACACGGTAATAGATCCACACTCCTTCCCTGCGCGTCGTCACCAGGCCGTGATTGCGCAGATAGGCCAGGTGGCGCGAAACGACGCTTTGAGTAAGCCCCAGGGTTTCCACCAGGTCGCAGACGCACAGCTCTTCGCCCCCTTCCAGCAACAGGAACATCAGCCGGATTCGGACGGGTTCGGACAAGGCCTTGAACAAGGCAGCAATTTCTTCGGTGGACATGGGATTCATAGCCTGCATTATATATGCCTATGCAAATATAACAAGCCCGCCAAACCTCACGGCGGGAAGTTACAAGGCCTGGGCAAGCAGTTTTGCGCCGGGCGCGCCAAACAGGTCATTAAAAGCCGCCGAGGTTTGCTGGGAAACCACCCTGAATCCATTGCGCTCAAATGTGCGCAGGCCAGGCTCATTACCGATCAGGCAGTGGATCTGTACATGCATGAAGCCTTTGTCCCTCCCCTCCTGGAAAACCCGTTCAAAAAGTTTATCAATCAATCCCTTGCCGCGGTATTCAGGTAAAACGGCTACGTTTTCGATAGCCCAGACATCCGGCAGGTCTCTGGGCATGCCGAGCGCCGCGATTCCCAGGCGTTCGCTGACACCGGCCAGATGCGCCTCAGAGTAGGCGAAGACCCGCCTTGCCAAATCCAGTTCAGGCTGGGGATCATGAGGGACGCTCCCTGCGCCAGGTGAGAACCCACACATGGCGGCGGCAGGCGTCCCGTCCACTTCGGCAATCCTGAAATTTGCAACACAAGACCAGCTCAGAGCAGGAATCCGGGTCATATGTTCGAGCAACACAAGGGTTCTGGCCTCAGTTTCGCCGAAAATCACGCGCCAGGGACACTCATCGAGATGTGAACGCGCAGCCGTATACATTACCCAGGCGAGGAAGGGGGTGTCACGATCATGCGCTGGTCTGATTGTTATCTGCACCGGATTTCTTTGCCTCTGATCCTGGTTTGATCGGATTCAGAAATATCTTTACACATATTCCGCAATTGCGGGCCTTTATTTATCACCAAGGCGCCCTATATTCAAAAAATGGCGTCTCTCCGCTGCGAGTACGGCCGCCTGCCCCCATTCCACACAAGAGGATTTAACGCGCACAAGAATATATAGATACAGGAGGTTTCTTATGAAGGTTGCACAGGTTTCACCGTTGATTGAGAGTGTGCCGCCGAAGTTGTATGGCGGTTCCGAGCGTATCGTTTCCTATCTGACTGAAGAACTCGTCAAGCAGGGCCATGAAGTAACCTTGTTTGCCAGCGGTGACTCTGAAACGCAGGCCGACCTGGTTCCCATCGTGCCGCAGGCCCTGCGCCTGAGTCGGTCGGGCACGAATCCCGAACTGTATTCCATTCTGATGATCGAGGCAGTGAGCAAGCTGGCCGACGAATTCGATGTCATTCATTATCACATCGATACCCTGCACTTCCCGGTCACCCGCAGAATGGCACGCCCCAGTATCACAACCCTGCACGGCAGACTGGATCTGCCTGGCCTCAGCGGCCTTTTCGATGAATACAGCGACATTCCCGTGGTCTCCATATCCGACAGCCAGCGCCGTCCCCTGCCCCAGGCCAACTGGCAGGCCACGGTTTACAATGGCGTCCCGGCTGAAAATTTCACTTTCAGAGAACAGCCCGGCCAGTACCTGGCCTTCCTCGGGCGCATTTCACCCGAGAAACGCGCCGATCGCGCCATCGGGATCGCCTGCCGCGCCGGCATGCCGCTGCGAATTGCGGCCAAGGTGGACAAAGTGGACGAGGACTATTTCAATGAACGCATCAAGCCCTTGCTGAACAACCCGCTGATCGAATTTATCGGAGAGATCGGAGAGCAGGAAAAGGACGCCTTCCTGGGAGAGGCCTGCGCCCTGCTGCTGCCCATCGACTGGCCGGAGCCTTTCGGACTGGTTATGATCGAGGCCATGGCCTGCGGGACACCGGTCATTGCCTATGGACAGGGCGCCGTGCCGGAAGTCGTCGATGACGGCGAAACCGGCTTCATCGTTCATGATATGGACAGCGCGGTGTCGGCGGTCGGGAATATCGATTCCATAAAACGAAATGTCTGCCGCCGCGTATTCGAGAAGCGCTTTTCGGCCTCCCGCATGGCCAGAGACTATATGCGTGTCTACCACAATGTCATCCATGAAAACGAGCCTCTCAAACATGCCGTATAAGATCCATGGATGACGTCATAAAAGTCGATGATCGCTGGTATGTGTCTGCCTCATCTTCCCATGCCGACAACCGCACACGCGTGCTCAAACAGGGCGAGACCTTCGCCCTGTTCAACCGCTTTGGCGACATCCAGCGCATCAGCATCGGCGAACAGGGCCTTTATCACCAGGGAACCCGCTACCTCTCTCATCTGGAACTGCTCATCAACGAGCGCCATTCCATTCTGCTGAATTCCACCGTCAAGGAAGACAATACGGTCTTTGAAGTGGACCTGACCAACCCGGACCTGTACGAGGCGGGCAAGGAAAAGGTCGCCAACGATACCCTGCACATCTTTCGCGCCAAGGTGCTGCGCGACGGTTGCTGTTACGAGCATGTGCGCCTTGCCAATTATGCCGACGAAACGGTGGAGCTGCCCCTCAGCATCGAATTCGATGCCGATTATGCGGATATCTTCGAGGTGCGGGGATTCAAGCGCCGCCAGCGCGGCAAGCCCTTGCCGGCGGTCATCGGCAAGCAGAGCGTGGAACTGGCCTACGAGGGGCTGGACGGCGTCAGGCGCCGCACGCGTCTGAGTTTCAGCGAACCCCCCACTGAACTGACGCCCAGCCGGGTGCGTTTCCACCTCACCCTGCCGCCCCGCGGACGCTGCAATATCTATCTTACGATTGCCTGCCTGCAGGGCGATGCCGAATGCGAACCGCGCCACTACAAGCAGGTGGTTCAGGAAACAGAGGATTCCCTGCGTAAGGTCGAGGCCCGCTGCTGTGAAATATTTTCCTCCAATGAGCAGTTCAACAACTGGCTCAACCGTTCCGCCGCCGACCTCCATATGCTGACGAGCGAGCTGCGACAGGGTCCTTACCCATTCGCCGGCGTGCCCTGGTTCAGCACGCCCTTCGGGCGCGACGGCATTATCACGGCCCTGCAGACGCTGTGGTTCTATCCGGACCTCGCCCGTGGTGTCCTCGCGTTTCTCGCCGACACCCAGGCCACGGAGGAAAACCCGGCGCAGGAGGCCGAACCGGGCAAGATCATGCACGAGACGCGCAAGGGGGAACTGGCCGCCCTGGGCGAGATACCCTTCGGGCTCTATTACGGCACCGTGGACGCCACGCCCCTGTTCGTGGTGCTGGCGGGAGAATATTACCGGCGCACGGGCGACCGCGCCTTTATTGAGTGTATCTGGCCCAACATCGAACGGGCGCTGCAATGGATCGATCAGTATGGCGACGTGGATGACGACGGCTTCGTTGAATACCAGCGCCACTCGGACAAGGGGCTGGTGCACCAGGGGTGGAAGGACTCCAATGACTCCATTTTTCACCAGGATGGATCGCCCGCCGCGGGTCCCATCGCCTTGTGCGAGGTACAAGGCTATGTCTACCAAGCCAAGCTGTACGCGGCCGATCTGGCGGCGATGCTGGGTGAACACAACCAGGCCGCCCGCCTGTGCAGCGAGGCCGCCACGCTTCGCGAGCGCTTCAACAAGCAGTTCTGGTGCGAGGACATCGCCAGCTATGCCATCGCCCTCGATGGCGACAAGCGCCCCTGCCGCGTCCGTTCGTCAAATGCCGGACACACCCTGTTCAGCGGCATCGCCGACAAGGATCTTGCCCGGAAACTGGCCGACACCCTGCTGCAGGAAGAGTTCTTTTCCGGCTGGGGTGTGCGCACCATCGCCACCTCGGAGCAGCGCTACAATCCCATGTCCTATCACAACGGGTCCATCTGGCCCCATGACAATGCCCTCATCGCCATGGGGCTGGCCCGCTACGGCTACAAGGAACACGCCATGAGGATTCTCACCGGGCTCTTCAATGGCAGTATTTTCATGGAACTCAACCGCCTGCCGGAACTGTTCTGTGGCTTCGTGCGCCGCAGCGGGCGGGGCCCGACCCTCTACCCTGTCGCCTGTTCACCCCAGGCCTGGGCCAGCGCCACCGTATTCTACCTGCTCCAGACCACCCTTGGCCTGTCCTTCGATCCCGCCTCATCACGGATTTATTTTCAGTATCCCACCCTGCCTGATTTCCTCGACGAGGTGACCATCCGCAATCTGAGATTGGGTGAGGCGGAGGTAGACTTGCGGCTGCGCCGCCATCCCCAGGACGTGGGCATCAAGGTTCTGCGCAGAAAGGGGGATATCGATATCTCCGTGATCGTCTGACCCCCTCCCCAAAAGACAAATCAACACAGATCCGGGGGCGTGTTCACATTGCGCCATGCGCCCACGATACTCGGGGGTGCTGGAGGACTCACGACCTTGCCATGGGTTGCGACGGCATGCGGCCCCATTGTACCCCGAGCGGTCTGCGCCTCCAGCAAATGCCTGGCGCGCCAGTCATAGAGGGCGAACAATGGCTCTACGGGGGCGTCCCGGTCACGGCGTGGCAGAATACCCCACACGCCTGGCCGGCGCTGCGCCAGCAGCCATTCCAGCGCCGCCTTCGTTATATCCGGCATATCACAGGCGCAGACCAGCCAGTTGGCATGGGGCGCCCAGCGCATGCAGGCGAGGATGCCGGCGACGGGGCCCTGCAGCCCGGGCGCATCAGGCAGGCGCGGATACGAATTGAGCGCTTGCGGCACCCGCCCGCCACCACTGATGACCACGGTTTCGCACAAGGGGGCCAGTGTCTCCACGGTGCGTTCCAGCCAAGTCTTTCCCTCATGCTGGATGAGATGTTTGTCTCTGCCCATGCGGCGGCTCTTGCCGCCAATGAGTACGCAGGCATGGACCGGGGGGCGGCGCCACTGTTCAGGCAACCACTGATCCAGGAAATCCAGCAGACGGGCAGCGCGCCCCTCATCGAAAGGGTAACAGTCCACAACGCCCTCCAACCCGGCGGGCATGGCGCCCCCTTCCCTGTCCTGCAGCCAGATTTTTGGGCATGGACTGTGTTTGTGGCCCTCTATGAGAATGAGGTCATGATGGGGTGACAGCTCTATCAGGGCCAAGGCCAGATCGTCGCAGCGGCCGTGGCGGGTGCGCAGGAAACTTTCGTCCGGACCCTGCAGCAATATCTCCGCGCCGGCGCGGAACAAGCGGTCGCTGTCCTTGCCCGCCCTGTCCACCTGAATGCCATGGGCGTCGTGTTTGACGACGGCGATGCTCAGCCCCCTGGCGCCCAGCACGGGCAGAATTTCCTCCAGTAACGTAGTCTTGCCGGCGCCGCTGTGCCCGCAAACACCCAACACCGGGCAAGGTGGAGCCGGGGAATTGTGCATAAGCTTTTTCACGTTCGTGGAATAACAGGGTTTTAACCCTAACAAATTAATATCAATAGGCAGGCCATTGTGTGCCGGCCCGCTGACTGCGTTGGCAAAACTTGCTGTAGAATAACGACAGCGGCCTTTCGCCGCCATGCAGCGAACCGGCATGCAATGGCTGAATGCGATATATATTATTGCCGGGTTGATAATATAGCGCTACTCGAACAGTAAGGGGAATGGCACGGTGATATCCAACGAGCTGATTGACGCCGAGTTTCCGCAACGGTCTGATGTCGTCCATCTCAACCATGCGGGCGTATCCCCATGGCCGGCACGCACGGGCCGGGCCATCAAGGACTTTGCGGACGAGAATGTTGTCCACGGACCCGCCGCCTATACCCGCTGGGTCGAGAAAGAGACCACGCTCAGAAAGCAACTGCAAGCGCTGATCAATGCGCCGTCCACGGACGATATCGCGCTGGTGAAAAACACCTCCGAAGGCCTGTCCATGATTGCCGGCGGACTGGACTGGCGGGAAGGCGACAACATTGTCAGCAGCGACCAGGAATTTCCCTCCAACCGCATCGTGTGGGAGGCGCTGCGCGCGCGGGGCGTTGCCCTGCGCCAAGCCGGCCTGTACAGCGCCGCCAGCCCTGAAGACGCCTTGTTCTCCCAGGTGGACGAGCGCACGCGCATGATCGCCATCAGTTCCGTGCAATACGCCAGCGGCCTGCGCATGGACCTGGAGCGCATCGGCGCCTTCTGCCGCGATCACGGCCTGCTCTTCTGCATCGACGCCATTCAGAGCCTGGGCGCCCTGCCCCTGGACGCGCAGGCCATTCACGCGGATTTCGTGGTGGCCGATGGCCATAAATGGCTGCTGGCCCCCGAGGGTCTTGCCGTATTTTACGTGCGCGAGGCGGCGCGGGAACGCCTGCATCCCACGCAGTTCGGCTGGCACATGGTCGAGCACGCCGGCGACTACGACCGCCAGGACTGGCGGCCCGCCGCCAGCGCCCGGCGCTACGAGTGCGGCAGCCCCAACATGCTGGGCATCCACGGCCTGAGCGCCAGCCTGTCCCTGTTGCTGGAATGCGGGCTGGGCGAAGTGAGGCGCCGCGTGCTGGACAACAGCGATTACCTGCGCGGGAAACTGGGCGCGGTGCCCGGCATCACGCTCGTTTCAGACCCATCCCCTACGCGTCAATCCGGCATCGTGGCGTTTCGCCATGCGCGGATCAGCCCCGGGCAGTTGCATCGCGGCCTGATGCGCGCCCATGTCCTGTGCGCCCTGCGCGGAGGCGCAGTGCGCTTCTCTCCTCATTTCTACACCCCGCGCGAACGCATGGACCACGCCGTGGGATGTGTGGCGGCGATTTGCGAGTCACCGGCCTGCTGAAGCGGATAGAAAAACTGTCCGCGGAGGAATATACTGATCGTCTGCAAGACCGGCCGCCCCGATTCCGGCGTGGCCGGCTCTCCAGGGAGGACATCATCATGAATCTACAGGAAATCCGCCATATCGCCCGCGCCCATGGGTTGAAACCCGGCAAGCGGAACAAGGTCAGCCTGATCAAGGACATCCAGATCGCCGAGGGCAATTTCGATTGCTTTGCCACGGCGACCGAGGGCGTCTGTGATCAGGCTGAGTGTATTTGGCGAGAGGATTGTTTTGCTGTGGCAACGCGTGGAGTGACGTCTAATTAGGCGCCAGCCGCTCCTGCCGGCGTGTCAGGCCACCTGCAAGGGGATGCTGTTGCGGGTATGGGTGATTTTATTGTCTTCGTCCAGGTAGACCAGTTTGGGGCTGAACTGCCCCTGCTCCTGCGCGCTCAAGGTGGAATAGGTGCAGATGATGACGCGGTCGCCCTGGCTGGCCTTGTGGGCGGCCGCCCCGTTGACTGAGATGGTGCCTGATCCCCGTTCCGCGCGGATGGCGTAAGTCACGAGGCGCTCGCCGTTGTCGATGTTGTAGATGTGTATCTGCTCGTACTCATGAATATCCGCGGCATCCAGCAGATCCTCATCGATTGCACAGGAACCCTCGTACTCGAGTTCCACCTGCGTGACGCAGGCGCGGTGCAGCTTTGATTTCAGCATGACACGATTCATAGTCTTCCTGTTCATCCTAATAAAGTTGAATTCATTAGTGGCAGGTCAGGCACCCCTGCCGGCAGCAATTTTATCACTAATATCAGGCGCAAATCACTTATTTTCGAACCGAATTGCAGCCTTGGAAGGGATTCGTCCCGGCATGGCCAAAACTTAACGTACTGGATTCGAATAGTCTTATAATTTATGGTAATATAATGAGTTTCAAAAACTAAATGGATGCATCTGATCTGCGGCCAGCGTCATCCGGGCTCAGGCGCGAAGATTGTCGATGAGACGCGCCTTGCCCAGCCAGGCGGCCGCCAGTATCACCAGATCTCTATCATCCGGCCCCGCAAGCGCCAGGTCCGACGCGCGCCGCACGCTGAAATATTCCGGCCGCAAGCCATCTTCGCGCAGCAGGTTCATGGAGTCATCTTCCAGCGCCCTGAAATCACAGCCGCCATGTGAATTGCGGATGATATCCCTGGCGCGGCGCAGCGCCTGATACAGCAGCGGCGCCCGGCTCCGCTCCTCCGGGGTCAGGTAGCGGTTGCGGGAACTCATGGCCAGGCCGTCTTCCTCGCGCATGGTGGGCATGCCGATGATGCGCACGGGCAGATGCAGGTCCCGCACCATGCGCTTGATCAGCAGCAATTGCTGGAAATCCTTTTCCCCGAACAAGGCCATTTCCGGTTGCGCGATGTTCAGCAGCATGCAGACGATTGTTGTAACGCCGACGAAGTGGCCCGGGCGGAATGCTCCGCACAATACGCCCGAAAGACCCGGCACTTCCACACGGGTGGTGGCCCCCAGCCCCTTGGGATAGAGCGCCGCCTGTTCCGGCAAAAACAGGAGGTCGACGTTATGATCCTGCAACAAGCGGCGATCTTCTTCCAGCGTGCGGGGATAGGCCGCGAAGTCATCCTTGTCATTGAATTGCATGGGGTTGACGAAGATGCTCACCACCACCCGTCCGGCCCGTGATTGCGCGGCCTCCACCAGGCTGAGATGTCCCGCATGCAGATTGCCCATGGTGGGGACCAGGGCAATGCTTTCGTCACGGGCGCGCCAGCCGGCAATCCTCTCTCGCAGGGCCGGTATGGCGTGGATGGTGTCCATCACGTATAGAGGTGTTCGGAGGCGGGAAAGCGCCCCGACTTCACGGCCTGCACGTAGTCTTCGACGGCGGCCTGGATTGAGTCCCTGCCCGTCAGGAAATTCTTGCTGAAGCGGGGCCGATGGCCGGAGGAAAGCCCCAGCATGTCATAGGAGACCAGTACCTGGGCGTCGCAGGCGCCGCTGGCGCCGATGCCGATGACCGGAACCTTTACCGTGGCGACGACTTCGTCGGCCAGGGAGGCGGGCACGCATTCCAGCAGCAGCATATCGGCCCCGGCCGCCGCCACGGCGGCCGCATCCTCCAGTATGCGCCGCGCGGACGACGTATCCCGCCCCTGCACCCGGTAGCCACTGAGTTTGTGCACGGACTGTGGCAACAGGCCCAGATGGGCGCATACCGGTATGCCCCGCCCGCTCAGACAGCGTATGGTATCCGCCATCACCTCGCCTCCCTCGATCTTGACCATGTGGGCGCCGGCGCGCATCAGCCGCGCCGCGTTGTCCAGCGTCAGTGGGGGCGTGGCATCGCTCATGAAGGGCATGTCGCTCATGATGAGTGCGCGTCGGCGTCCGCGACGCACGCAGGCGGTATGGTAGACCATCTCATCCAGGGTGACGGGCAAGGTGCTCTCCCTGCCCTGGATCACCATCCCCAGGGAGTCTCCAACCAGCAGCACCTCCACCCCGGCATCGTCCAGCAGGCGGGCGAAACTGGCGTCATAGGCCGTCAGGCAGGCAAATTTCTCGCCGCGCGCCTTCATATCCATGAGGGACGCCAGGGTGACCGGGGCGGGTGCTGTGTCGACGGGGCGGGCGCTCATGTGTTGCGGACTTCTCCCTGCAGGTTCAACGGCAAGGGGTTGTAGTAATGGCGCCCGCTGGTGATGGTACACACCTTGTCCATGAGATTCCGGTAGTCCTGTTCATTGTTGACGGGATCGATTTCGGCCGCGTTGACGATCAACAAGGGCGCCGAGCTGTAATAATGGAACAGCGAGGCATAGGCGTCCACCACCTTTTGCAGGTATTCCGTATCCATGTGCTGTTCGTGGGGAATGTTGCGCCTCCGGATACGTTCCGCGAGGGTCTCCACAGGCGCCTGGAGATAGATGACCAGATCGGGCACCGGGGCATCGATGGTCAAATGACTGTAGATTTCGTCATAGAGGCGCAGTTCCTCGTCATCCAGCGTGAGGGTGGCGAACAGGCGGTCTTTTTCCATGAGAAAATCGGCGACCCGCACGGGCCGGAATATGTCGCCCTGGCGCAGCATCTGCATCTGGCGCGCGCGCTGGAAGAGAAAGAACAGCTGCGTCTGCAGGGCGGCCTCCTTGGGGTTCTTGTAGAAACGTTCCAGGAAGGGGTTCTCGTCAGCCCCCTCCAGCAGAAGTTCCGTGCCGAAGGATTCCGCGAAGCGCCTGGCAAGGCTGGTCTTGCCCACGCCGATGGGGCCTTCCACCACGATGAAGTCAGGATGCCTGGGTTTCATGGTCATGTTCCAATCGCCGTAGTCCCTTCATGTCACTCTTTTCCACCAGTCCACGCAGGCTGCCCAGGCCGGGTATTTCCAGGTCCGGCGCGATCTCAAAAAGGGGAAAGAGGACAAAATTCCGCTGCGCCAGCCCCGGGTGCGGCAGGGTCAGGACAGGGTCATTCTGCCGCAGATCCCCATAGAGCAGCAAGTCCAGATCCAGGGTGCGCGGTCCCCAATGCTGCCCTTTGCGCACCCTGCCCTGGCGGTTCTCGATATCCTGCAGATGGCGCAACAGTTTGCGGGGCGGCAGCCGCGTGTCGAGAACGGCCACGGCATTCACATAGTCGGGTTGAACCACGGCGCCCATGGGGGCGCTGATATACAGGGATGACAGGCGCAGGCATTCACTGTTGGGCAGGGCATCGAGGGCCTTCGCCGCCAGAGTGACTTGCAGCAGTGGGTCATCGAGATTGCTGCCAAGGGCAATGCAGGCGCGTACAGCCGGGATTCCTGTATTCATGATGCTTCCGGCCCGGCCGTTTCTTTCTTGCTGCGTCGTCTGCGCGGCCGCCGTTTCTTTTTTGCGCCTTTTGGGGGCTGGCACAGGCTCTGCCGCTCCTCTCCTTCCACTTCCTGAACGCGGGTCCACCAGTCGCATTGTTCCTGTACATCCTCGCCGGCGCTGGCGCGCAGCAGGAGAAAATCATAGGCCGCGCGGAAGCGCGGATGCTGCAGCAGGCGCAGCGAGCGTTTGGCGCCCGCCCGCATGAGGCGTGGCTGCAGCTGCCAGATTTCCCGTGACTGGACGGTAAAGCGCCGCGGCAGAACGATGTGCCCGGCCTGCCGGTCCAGGGCATCACGGCCTGCCATTTGGATGGCCTGGGCTTCAGTCATGCCCTCCTCCTGCATCAAACCATGGACAGCGGAGCGGACGGGTTCCCACAACAGAGCGGCAATGAGAAAGGCGGGCGTCACGGGCTTGTTTTCGGCAATGCGCGCCTCGGTGTTCTCCAGCGCCCGCACCACGAACATGTGGGGATATCCTTCCTCCTCTTCCGCCAGGCAGGCGTCCGTGGCGGGAAACAGGTATTTGAACAGGTCGTAGTGACGCAGCAGCTCATAGGCCTGCACGGCGTAGCTGTTGAGAAAGAGCTTCAACACCTCCTCGAACAGGCGCGCCGGGGGAATGTCCTGGAGCAGCTCTCCCAGCTTGAATATGGCTTGTTCCGCATCGGGCGCGATCCTGAAACCCAGCTTGGCGGCGAAGCGCACCGCCCTGAGCATACGGACGGGGTCTTCGCGGAAACGCACCTCGGGTTCGCCAATGAGGCGCAGCACGCCCGCCCGCAGGTCTTCCATGCCCCCGGCGTAATCGGCGACGGAAAAATCGTTGATGTTGTAGTAGAGGGCGTTGACGGTAAAGTCGCGGCGCAGGGCGTCCTCCTCGACGGTGCCGTAGACATTGTCCCGCAGGATCATGCCGTTCTCGATGACGCTGCCCTCTTCCTCGCCCGTATGCTGGGCGCGGAAAGTGGCCACCTCGATGATCTCGCGCCCGAAATGGACGTGGGCAAGGCGAAAGCGCCGGCCGATAAGGCGGCAGTTGCGGAACAGTCTGGCGACCTCCTCCGGCGTGGCGTCGGTGCAGACATCGAAGTCCTTGGGTTCCCTCCCCAGCAGCATGTCGCGCACGCAGCCACCGACCAGATAGGCCTTGTAGCCGGCGTTTTTCAGGCGATACAGCACTTTCAACGCGTTTTCGCTGATCCCTGTGCGTGAAATGACGTGCTCGGGACGCGGTATTATCTTGGCGTTACTGATGATTTCCTACCTTTTGCGATCTATTTTCATGCCTGACTTGCACCTGAATCCGTGGATTCAGGTTGTAGATTCGTGTGACCGCCGTATAATAGCCGAAAATATTTGTTTCGGCTTGCTGAATCTCCACTTCCGGCAGATATTTCCCGCTCCCTTCGTCTAGTGGCCTAGGACACCGCCCTCTCACGGCGGGAACAGGGGTTCGAGTCCCCTAGGGAGCGCCAATCGGCGCCAGTGGATTATACTGGCTTGCCAAGACAATCGGAAACGCCCCCGGCCCTGGCGGGAAGCCTTCTTATGTGTGAGCTGTTGGTCATCAATTCAGGCAGTTCCTCCATCAAGTATCAGCTGTTTGCTGGAAACGGACTTGAAACCATCGCCTCCGGCACCCTCGAACGAATAGGAGAGAGACAAAGCCTGTTTCACAACCACTGCTTCAGTGGCGCTGAGCATGCAGAAAGCCGGCAGCGGCTCGTTGTTGCGGATCATCATGCAGGCCTGTCCGTGATTGCGGCGCAACTGGAAACGAGCGGTGCGCTCAATTCCTTTTCGGCGCTGGACGCCATCGGGCACCGTGTCGTTCATGGCGGCGAGAGATTCAGCAAGGCATCCCTCATCGATGACTCCGTCCTAGAGGGGATTCGCGACGTGATTCCCCTCGCGCCACTGCACAACCCTGCCAATCTGCTGGGTATCGAAGTGGCCATGCAACTGGCGCCCGACGTGCCCCAGGTCGCCGTGTTCGACACGGCCTTTCATCAAACCATGCCCGATCACGCCAGCCGCTATGCCTTGCCCGCGGAACTCTATACACACCATCAGGTACGCCGCTACGGATTTCATGGCACCTCACATGCCTGGGTGGCCAGGCAGGCCGCGGGCTTTCTCGGCAGGCCCCTGGAAGCGCTCAACCTCATCACTCTCCATTTGGGCAACGGCGCCAGCGCGGCGGCCATCGCCAAAGGCCGCTGCATGGACACCTCCATGGGCATGACGCCGCTGGAAGGGCTCATGATGGGAACGCGCTGCGGGGACCTGGATCCGGCCATCCCCTTTTACCTGGGACGCGCCACGGGCAAGGATAACGATGCCATAGAGTCATTGCTCAACAGAGAGAGCGGTCTCAAGGGGGTATGCGGCGTCAATGACATGCGGGAGGTCCTGCGCCTTGTGGATGACGGCGATGAAGCGGCCCGTCTCGCCCTGGACATGTATTGCTACCGCATCCGCAAATACGTCGGCGCCTACCTCGCCGCCCTGGGCCGTGTGGACGCCGTGGTGTTCACCGGCGGCGTGGGGGAAAACGCCGCGCGGGTGCGCCTGCAATGCTGTCAGGAACTGGATTCCCTGGGTATCCTGGTGGACGAGGAGCGCAATGAAAAGGGCAACGGAACCTTTGCCTTCAGTCAGAACGGCTCGCCGGTCAGCCTGCTGGCCATCCCCACCGATGAGGAGCGGGAGATCGCGCGGCAGACGGTTGAGTGTCTTCGACCTCCTCCTGAGAAATGGTAGCGGTTGGGGCTCAATAAGGCCAGGTCCAGGCCCTCTCCTCCGGTTTGTCGATGCCGTATTCGTGGGCATAGGCGCGGCACTCGATCTGCATCTCGCGCAGTTTCTCCTTCACATGGGCGCCGGCCACCTGCAGGCGCGGCACGCGGTTGATGACGTCGATGGCGAGGCTGAAGCGGTCGGTCTCGTTATTGATGGCCAGTTCCAGCGGGGTGTTGATGCTGCCCTTTTCCTTGTAGCCGCGCACGTGGAGATTCCTGTGGTTGGTGCGGCGGTAGGCCAGGCGGTGGATGAGCCAGGGATAGCCGTGGAAATTGAAGATGATGGGCCGGTCCACGGTGAACAGGCTGTCGAAGTCCCGGTCATGCAGGCCGTGGGGGTGTTCGGCGCAGGATTGCATGCGGAACAGGTCCACCACGTTGATGAAGCGTATCTTGAGGTCTTCGAAGTGCTCGCGCAGCAGGGCCGTGGCCGCCAGCGCTTCCTGGGTGGGGATGTCGCCGCAGGCCGCCATGACCACGTCCGGCACGCTGCCCTGGTCGTTGCTGGCCCATTCCCAGATACCGATGCCCTTGGTGCAGTGCTTGATGGCGGCGTCCATGTCCAGGTATTGCAGATGGCGCTGCTTGTCCGCGACGATGACGTTGATGTTGTCGCGGCTGCGCAGGCAATGATCCGCCACGGACAACAGCGTGTTGATGTCCGGCGGAAGATAGATGCGGGTCACCTCCGGGTTCTTGTTGACCACCACGTCGAGGAAACCGGGGTCCTGGTGGGTGAATCCGTTGTGGTCCTGGCGCCAGACGGTGGAGGTGATCAACAGGTTCAGCGAGGAAATGCGCGCGCGCCACGGTATCTCCTCGCACATGGCGAGCCACTTGGCGTGCTGGTTGAACATGGAATCGATGACGTGGACGAAGGCCTCGTAGGTGGCGAAGAAGCCGTGCCGGCCGGTCAGCAGGTAGCCCTCCAGCCACCCCTCCAGGGTGTGTTCCGAGAGCATCTCCAGCACGCGCCCGTCGGGTGACAGCTCTCCGCCATCCGCGTCCTCCGGCAGATAGCCCGCCAGCCACAGTTTCTTGCTCACCTCATAGACGGCCTGCAGCTTGTTGGAAGTGTTCTCGTCGGGGCCGAATATGCGGAAGTTGTCCATGTTACGGGCCATGATGTCGCGCAGGAATTCACCCAGGGGTGGGGTGTTCTCCATCTCCAGGCGGGCCGGCGCCTGTATATCCACGCCGTAGCGGCGAAAGTCGGGCATGCGCAGCGCCTTGCGCAGCAGACCGCCGTTGGCGTGGGGGTTGGCGCTCATGCGGCGCGCGCCCGTGGGCGCCAGGGCCTTCAGTCCGGGGATCAGCCGCCCTTCTTCATCGAACAATTCTTCCGGGCGGTAGCTGCGCAGCCAGGCTTCCAGTTGTTTCAGGTGCGCGGGGTTTTCGTGAACCGCCTTCAGCGGCACCTGATGGGCGCGCCAGAACCCCTCCACCTTGTGGCCGTCGACTTCCTTGGGGCCGGTCCAGCCCTTGGGGGTGCGCAACACGATCATCGGCCAGTGAGCGCGTGTGACGGGGCCGCCTCCCCGCGCTTGTTGCTGTATGTCGCGGATCAGGGCCAGCACGCGATCCAGGGTGGCCGCCATGGCCTGATGCAAGACCATGGGCTCGTCTCCCGTCACGAAATATGGCTGCCAGCCATAACCGCACAGCAACGATTCCAGTTCCTGCTGGGGAATGCGCGACAGCAGCGTGGGGTTGTTGATCTTGTAGCCATTCAAATGCAGGATGGGCAGGACGGCGCCGTCGCGCGCCGGGTTGAGAAACTTGTTGGAGTGCCAGGAGGTGGCCAGGGGGCCGGTCTCGGCCTCCCCATCGCCGACCGCCACCGCCACCAGCAGGCCGGGATTGTCGAAGGCTGCGCCGAAGGCATGGGACAGACTGTAGCCCAGCTCTCCGCCTTCATGAATTGACCCCGGTGTTTCCGGCGTGCAATGGCTGCCTATGCCGCCTGGAAATGAGAATTGTTTGAAGAAGCGGCGCATGCCCTCCTCGTCCTCGCTCTTGTCAGGGTAAATCTCGGAATAAGTACCCTCGAGATAGGTGGGCGCCAGCACGCCCGGAGCGCCATGGCCAGGACCCGCCAAAAAGATGGCGTCGAGGTCATTCTCGATGATGATGCGATTGAGGTGGGTGTACATGAAGGCAAGCCCAGGGCTGGATCCCCAATGGCCCAGCAGGCGGTTCTTTATGTGACGTGGCTGTAGTGGCTCCCTGAGCAGGGGGTTGTCCTGCAGATAGATCATGCCCGCCGCGAGATAGGTGCAGGCGCGCCAATAGGCATCGATGTCTTTCAGTTGTCGGGACGAAAGCGGAGTGGCTGCGCTCTCTGATTTGGCATTGGAATTCGGCATCGTCAGGCTCCTTTGAATGTCCATGGAATCGCTATGCGGCCTCCTGGCATCGGGCCGGGCTATTAATTACATCATCTCCTCCCGCATGGTATCCGAAAGCGGCGCGGCAAGCGATGACAATGAGAAAATGATAGTCTCAGGAACTGACATTCCAGCGCCATTGCGGTTCCTCCCGGCACTTGATAGTATGCGCGCATTCTGCGAGAGTAGTCTTATATTCCGTCAAGGTTGAAACTGGTATTCAGTTGGCCTGTCAGCGTTCGGGGCTGCGCCAGGAAAAGCAGAGTTTGCGAGGCGCAAGCTGTCTGATTATCACTACGGTTTGGATGAGGACCGGGTAGAAATTTGGCATGGGTTGCACGCGCCCGGGATGAGTTGCATCTAAAGAGTTTTTTCACAATAAATGCAGGAGGAGTAGAAGCATGAAAGACATTAACTGGCTATGGGTGCTGCTGATTGCCGTGGTGATCTTTGCCGTCGTGGGACTGGTCGCCAGTATTCTGTTCGCGCCCTGAGTTTACATGTGAGGCGGGACGCAGCCACGGGAAAGCTGCGTCCCGGCGAGACTGAATTTACCCGTTAGTTGCATAAAAACGCTGGTGTTTCCTGTAAAAACCGCTCTCCCCATAATCTCTGAAGTGTCTGACAACACAATTGCCGGACTTCACCCCAAATGCCATCCAATGATGAACCGTAGGTTGGTGCCGAGCGTAGCGAAGCCCAACCTACTTTTTGCAATGACCGGGTTTACTTGACCCCGCTTCTTCCCAGAATCGCCATGTCGTAGGACAATCGCTGTTCAGGTGTCAGCAGCTCACGCATTTCCACGAGATGATCGTGGCGATGCCGCATGATTTCTTTTTTCACCTCCATCAGCTCATCGATCTTGCCGTAGATATCCTTTTGCTTTGCACTGCCGCTGGCGGTCAGCACATTGAGTTCCTTTTCTCTCAATGCTTCCTGTGCCTTCAATATCACCAGGTCTTGTTCCAGTTTGAGGTGTAACAGATCGATCCTGGCTTTTTGCTCGTCACTGAGGGTCTTTGACCAATGGGGCACAAAGTGATGTCCTTTGTGCTTTCCCTGCTTGGCATGGTGTCCATGCTGCTTTCCCTCCGTGGCATGATGCCCTGGCGGTTTGCCATGGGCCGGCTTGCTTTCACCAGCATGGGCAGCCGGCAATAAAATCATTGCGCAGACGAGCGCGTAAAAGACAGGTCTGAATTTGTGGGCCATGATACTTCTCCTTATCGTCCATTCTGTTGTGCGCATATAAGTGAAATACGGGGTAAATCCCGTCATGTAACGATTGACCAATATCATTGGTCGTGCGGAGTTATATGAGATGTAGCCTGGAGAACCCCCCGCAAAATTACCCCATTTGTGGAATTTACCTTCTTCGCGTATCTGCAATAATGTACCACAACAGAAAGCAGGCATGGCGGGAAAAACCCGCCGCTGATATGAAGTCAAGACAAGGCATAGAAGAGCAACAACAGCGGAAAAGACGGCGTTGCGAGAGAGCTTAAACTGGATGTGGACCAATATGCTGGAGTCAACGATGAGACAGAATGCCATAAAGATTGAGGCGCCAGGGGAAGAAATGAACAAGAACGGTTTGCAAAGCATCGCAAACGACCCTGTCAAGCTCAGGTACTGGATGGAAATCGCGCGGTTGTGGAAAAAATCCCTGGATGTGGATGTCCGGCAGATTAGAAACAAAGAGATAGAGGAGATTTCTTACGGCGATCATTAGCGCTCATTGCAAGAAGGAGTATTGATCATGAGCATTGCATATTTCGACGACTATCTTTCTGAAATCGAGACTGACGACCAGATCCTGGCTGATCCGGCAGACACTGAAAAACTGGATGAGCTGGAGCGGGAAGCGAACATGGCGGCAAAGCGCCGCAAGGCAATCGAGTATTACCAGGAGCGCAAGCGACTCAGAAACGACCTTGAGTATTTTTCCTGAACACTGCTCAAGGCGCCAAATACAAATAGTTTAACTGGGCGCCTGATGGCGCAAACAGAAATCAACCGCAGGTAATGAGTAAAGACAATACGATAGACACCAAATATCAACGATTTTGAATAGGCCCGGCTGCGTCCTTCCCTCCCATTCCCTCCCAACTTGCAGCCGGGTTTTTTTATTTCAAACCTTCTTCTACAGCCATTCCAGGTGAATATTCAAGATCTGAATATCTGCTTTTTCCTCGAACATCCGGTTGATAGCGCTGTGACCACGCTGCAGGTGCTGTTTTTCATTACTGATCATGGTGATGCCTATCGTGGCGCGCTGCCACTCCTCCAGATAGCCGATCTCGGCCACAGAGGCATTGAAGCGCGCGCGCAACTTGTCTTTCAGGCTTTTGATGACACGCCGTTTGGCCTTCAGCGAGTCTGCATGGGGCACGAGAAAATCGATACAGGTTAGAGAGATGTGAAGACTGTTTTCGTTCATCATAGCAGTTGCGTGTAAATATCGTGGATTTCCTGGTTGTAGCATACCAAATAGACTTTTTTAAGTTGCTGGTCATGGGCCAGAAAGGACTTGATCTCATTCACCGCAATCTTGGCCGCTTGCTGGACAGGGTATCCATAGGCGCCACAGCTGATGGCGGGAAAGGCGATGCTTTCGAGTTGATGTGATATCGCCAGCTTCAGGCATTCACGATAACAAGAGGCCAACTGTTGCGCCTCGCCGTGCCCCCCGCCCCGCCATACTGGTCCCACCGTATGAATGACATGGCGCGCAGTCAGCTTATAAGCCGCCGTGATCCTGGCCTGCCCTGTCTTGCAGCCACCCAGCGACCTGCACTCGGCCAGCAGTTCAGGGCCGGCGGCGCGGTGAATGGCCTCATCCACGCCTCCTCCGCCCAGCAGACTTTCATTGGCTGCGTTGACGATGGCATCGACGTCCAGCGCCGTGATGTCAGCGCGGATCAGGAACAGACGGCCATCTTCCCGATTGCAGCCGGGTTCGTTTGATATGGGCACAATGGTTCTACTTTATGGCTCAGACAAGCCCAGTATAGCGATTTTCTGCGCAACAAGGCCATTCCCCTACAATTAATGGATGATAGAGAGGCGCTAACCAATTTTGTGTATTTCATCAGGCTGGAGGCGCCAGAGGCCGGTTTTAGGGCATATACGGCAGGCCGATTTGATTCACTATCAATGGAGTGGTATATAAAACAGACAAGATAGCAATATTGATTATTTACAAGAATAAAGGGGGGGAATCTCGTGCTCCGAATAAAGGCTATTTGCAATATCTTCAGTGTCGTAATTTTCATGCTCGTCCTGCTGCCCGGCGTGGCTTCCGCAGCAACCATCAATATCAATACGCCTGAGTGGCTGGGCAATCTCAAGCTCGATAAGAAACAGCTGGCGGAAATCAAGAAGCAGGTTGCCAAGTCACTGGATTCGCCCATCGATACCGAACTGGAATGTGGCGCGGTGCGTGGCGACTGTGTGGTGCGTCCCGTGCGGGAATGGACCTTCAAGGGCAATCGCTACCGTGAGATTGTCATATATCTCCATACCAAGGGGCACGCATCCAAGACCGTTGGCCAGACCAATGGAAAGTGGCCGGCTTTCGTGACCGGCTTTGAACCGAAGAAATCACCGCCTGAGAAGAAGGGAAAGAAAAAAGAGAAAAAAAAGAAAGATTCCAAAAAGAAATAAGGTCCAGAATTATTCGGAAACAAGAGACACCCTGCATGCGGGTGTCTCTTTCATTCATGAAAAGCCTGCGTCCCGCAGGACTCGAAATCATACAGCCCTTCCCTACCTGCGGCTCTCGCGACAATAGGCTAAAATATCCCCATCAGCCACGTGTGAGGCCTGACTGGAATGTCTGACAGCAAAAAACCGCTTACAGGAACATCAGAGAAAAAGGACATAGATGCCTTTATCGAGAAATTGCATGCCGCGCCTGTCGTCAGGAAAGCGGGGGCCAGGGGGCGCCTGATTTTCGCCATGGATGCCACGGCCAGCCGTCAGCCAGCCTGGGATCATGCATCTCACATTCAGAGTGAGATGTTTGTGGAGACAGCCGCCCTTGGGGGACTGGAAATCCAGCTGTGTTATTTTCGCGGTTTCAACGAGTTTCATGCCTTTCCATGGTACTCCAATTCCGGGGACCTGCTCCGGGTCATGTCGTCGGTCTATTGTGCCGCCGGACACACGCAGATAGAGAAAATCTTGCGCCATTCAATCCGGGAAAACCGCCTCAAGCCCGTCAATGCGGTTGTCTACGTAGGCGATTGCGTGGAGGAGGAACTCGACCGCCTTGCCGACCCTGCCGGGCAATTGGGTCTGCTGGGCATCCCCGTTTTCCTCTTTCAGGAAGGCAGCGACCCTGTCGCCAGGCAGGCCTTCAAGGAAATCGCCCGACTCAGCAAGGGAGCCTACTGCGCCTTCGACAGTCACAGCGCCCGGCAATTGCGTGATCTTTTGGGCGCCGTTGCCGTCTATGCCTCGGGAGGACGCCGCGCACTGGAAGCCTATAGCCAGGGCAAGGGGCAGTCGCTGCGTCTGCTGACCAGCCAGTTGAAGGAATAAGCGTTTTGTATTTCCGCTTTCTCATCGCCATTGCGGTTCTTGTCGCCCTGTTTATTCTGCTGCGCTGGTTTCAGCGCACCCCGCCTGAGACGGTCGCGCGCATTCTGCGTCGCGCACTGTGGATAGGCGGGATCGGGCTGGTGTTGTTTCTGGCCACCACCGGACGCCTGCATTGGCTGTTTGCCCTCTTTGCCTCGCTGCTGCCGCTGGGCAGGCGGCTGCTCCCCCTGCTGCGCTACCTCCCCATACTCGGGCAACTCATGGCGCGCTATCGGGCCTCGCGTTCCCCGCAGGGCGGGGCATCCCCAGGAAAAACTTCACAGATAGAGGCCCGCTTCGTGCGCATGACGCTGAATCACGATACAGGCGAACTCGAAGGCGAGGTGCTGGAAGGTCAGTTCCAGGGACGGCGGCTGTCAGAACTGTCTCAGGCACAACTGGTGGCACTGTGGCACGAATGCCAGCCCGTGGATGCCGAATCGGCGCGCCTCATCCAGGCCTACCTGGACAGCGTGTATGGCCAGGACTGGCACGAAGAGGCCGGCGCATCGTCCCGATCCGGCACCTCACCGGGCAATGGCGCCATGAGCTGCGAAGAGGCCGCTGAAATACTGGGGCTATCCTCCGACGCCGGCCGCGAAGAAATCATTGCCGCCCATCGCCGCCTGATGCAGAAGCTGCATCCCGACCGCGGCGGATCCACCTATCTGGCAGCCAAGATCAACCAGGCCAAGGATGTATTGTTGAATGAACAGGACCGGCAGGGAGCTTAGGACCTGAATCCACGGATTCAGGTAGGAATCAAGGCTCGATCAAACGAAATAACGCCCGCCTCCGGCCACGGCGACCACCAGCAATCCCAGAATCAGGTTGAAACCGATCAGCTTGCGGATACGGTCGAGGCGCGCGCCCCCTATTGGCCATTGCTCTGTAAGCACGGCATCACGCAGGCGCCGCAGGTGCACAAAAAAAACAAAACAGAAAACGGCAATCATGATCAAGCCCAGCAAGGTCATGACATGAATATACGGCGGACTGCTCCCAAACCCGCCGAAGCCCTGCATCACCATGGCCACGCCCGTCACGGGCAGCAGAATAACCGCCCCCCAGACCCAAACGAAGAATTTGTCGAAGAGCTTCAACCATAGCTGCAGGCGCCGTGGCGGTTCGAACATCGCCGCCGCAACGGGGCGCAGTATGGTATAGGCAAAGAACATTCCCCCTACCCATACTACGGCCGAGAGAATATGGAGAGCCATGACCGCAGCCATCATAATTTAAAGTCCTGTTGTTGAAAGAGTCAGGCGGGGGCTACAACAGTTTCCGGATGCGTTCGAAACCGTGCCGGACCTCTTCAGCCACCAGTTTGGCGGCCTCGAGAATGTCTTCTGAGGCCCCGCCCGCTTCCTCGCGTATGGCTTCAGCCTTGTTCTTGAGTTCTTCCAGTTTTTTCTCCAGCACCGGCCATTCGTCACGGACCTCGGCCTTGGCCAGGTGAAGCTGAAGCTTGATTTCGTCGCTCTGCTGCTTCAGCGATTCAAGAATCTCATCGATATCATAGAGCTGCTTGGACATGGCCTTCTCCCTGTAAATGGATATTGTCGCCAGGTTAATAATACTCGCGTTGCATTCACGCAACAACCATCGTGGAGGAGATGGGAGACGGCCGGTTATTCTTGATCAAACCACAATCAAATCCACCCCGATGACCATCAGCGCGCCCGCCAGGGTGACCGCGGAGGTGAGTTCCAGGGGAAACCAGTGCACCGCCTTATTCAGTCAAGCAGTTTTGCTGCTTACAACCGCCCCGAGCGCGATATGCCACGCAGCAAGCGCAGGGTAACCCACAGCGCCAGGGCATAGCCTCCCAGGGCGATCACCGGCATGCCGCCAAACTGCGGTTGCAGATCACTCTGCGCCACCAGCGAGGCGGCAATATAGAGGCCCAGGGCCACCAGGGCAAGAGAAACACGGTTGCTGCTGCGGTCGATATGCTGCTCGAAGTCCCGCAGGCCGTGGTGATGCAAGGGAATCTCGAAGCGCCCGCTGCGGGAGCTTCTGATGAGGCGCGCCAGCACCCCGGGGAGTTCCTGCGCAATGACGGCCGCTTCATATTTGAGGCGCGCCGTGGACGGACCGCCTTCCTGCTCCTTGAGGGCAGTGGTTAGCAGGGTGGCGCCCTTGTCCTGCCAGTAGGCCATGAGATTGAAGTCCGGGTCCAGGCAGCGCAGGGTGGATTCCATCAAAAGAAAGGCGCGCATGACCAGCAGCAGATGATATGGCAGGCGCAACTGCAAACCCCAGCCCATGCGTACCGCGCTGAGCATGGCCGTCGCCAGGGACCATTCACTGAGCGGCAAGGTGGAATACTCCTGCAGCAGTTCGTCCAGGCCGCGCCGTACCTGGTCGCGGTTTACCTCCCCACCGAGGAATCCCAGGTCAAGATAGGTATCGAGCAACCATTCGCTGTCCTGGTTGATGAGCGCGAGAAAAAAACCGGCCAGCTTGCGCCGCGTATTGATGTCGATAAAGCCCACCATGCCAAAATCATGAAAACAGATACGCCCATCGCCCATGATAAACAGGTTGCCTGGATGGGGATCCGCGTGGATGCACCCCATGACAAAGAACTGATGAAGATAGGCGTCGGAGAAGTTCACCGCCAGGCGGGCGCCGTCCTTGCGAACCTCCGGGTCACTGACCAGGCGGCCGCTGCTGCGTTCCTGCACCATGACCGATTCGCTGCACATCCCTTCGATAGCGGCAGGAATGTAAATGGTCTCTGAATCCCTGAAGGCCTCCTGGAAACGCTGGATATTGCGCATCTCCTGGCGGAAATCCATTTCCTTCATCAAGGTTAGGCCGTTTTCACGCACGATCTCGGGGAGGGAAAAACGCTGCAGCTGCGGCGCAAGAAACAGCAGGACGCGCAGCACTATCTTGAGCAGGCGTATATCCTGGGCTACCTGGTCCTTCAGGCCTGGACGCCTTACTTTGACGATGACCCGGCGGCCACCGGGCAAGCGCGCCTTGTGCACCTGGGCAATGGACGCCGCGGCCAGGGGCTCATCTTCAAAAGAGGAAAACAAGCTGTCGATGGTGTCGCCCAAAGCCGCTTCGATTTCCTGGCGGGCGAGTTGCGCGGGAAAGGGCCGCACGTGATCCTGCAGGCTCTGCAAGGCCTGAACGTATTCATCGGGCAGAAAATCCTGGCGCATGCTCAGCCCCTGCCCCAGTTTTACAAAAGTAGTACCCAGGCCCTCCAGGACGCGGGCCAGGCGTTGCGCGGGACTGATGGAAGGCTTGATGGCATGGATGCGCACCAGGCCCCACCATAGCGTGTGGATTCCGATGGCCCAGGCGATCTGCACAAATCTGCGCATGGTGTTCATGATAGTCGGTTTTTCTCCTTCTTGTGGTGCGTGCTCAAAGCCAGTGGCGCGCCATCCAGCCCACGCTCTCCAGTATACGCTGACTCCAGTGGCGCTGCGCCCATTGTGCAGGTGAGACTTCCATGGCCTCCTCCAGGTCGCGGCAGAACAATTCGTGTAAATCGTGACACAGATCGATTTCCCGGGAAACCAGATTGATCTCATAATTGAGGAAGAAACTGCGGTAGTCCAGATTGGCTGTGCCAATGGTGCACCATTCACCGTCGGCGACGGCCGTCTTGGCATGTATCACCCTTGGCAGGTACTCGTAGATGCGCACGCCGCTGTCGAGCAGGACGGCGTAGGCGGCCTGGGCCGCCCACTGTGTCAGCCACACATCGCTTTTGCGCGGCACCAGCAAACGCACGTCTATGCCACGCGCCGCGGCATCCTTCATGACCTGCTGGGTGCGCCTGTCAGGGACGAAATAGGGAGTGGTCACATACAGGGTTTTCCTGGCGCGCCGGAAAATATCCATATAGAGGCAGCGGATGTTGATGCGGCAGGAGCGGTTGTGATTGGGCATGAGAATGCTGATGTTGTCCGTGGAGTGGGCCACCCATTGACGCTTGCCACGCCAAAACTTGTCGAAGAGCGCCTCTGCTTCTGTAGCCAGGTCACCTGACAGCCGGACATGGGTGTCGCGCCAGCGTTGTTCCCCATAAATGGCGCGGGAACATTCCCGCTGTATATTGAACCCGCCCAGGTAGACTTGCTGCCCATCGACGATCAGCAGTTTGCGATGGTTGCGGCGATTGTAATATTTCATGGGCGTGCGCCAGTTCCAGCGGTGAAACCAGCGCAGTTTTACATGGCGCTTGCGCAGATAGCGCCCCAGTTTGCGTGAACTCCAGTAAAGGGAGCCAGCGGCATCGATATGCAGAAACACCTCGATGCCGTCTTTGGCACGGGCCGCGAGCATTTCCGCAAACTGCCAGCCGATTTCATCCGGCGCGAAAATATAGCTTTCCATTTTGATGCTGCGCCGCGCCTGCGCCAGGGACGCCATCATGTCCGCATACAATTCGTCTCCTTCCGTGTAGAGGCGGTATTCCTCGCGCCCCGGCGTCAGGACGGGAACGCAGGCGGGATGCCGCGACCGGATTATCTTGAGACGGGACACGAAACACTCAACGTGGACTTTTTCATAGCGCGCGTTTCCAGTAATGCGAAAAACGTGACTCAATGAGAGCTAGACTCATATATTCAATGCCATTAGAATATGTTCGGATTTACTGATCATTACAACAATAATAACCGAATATTTGCAGGAACCCGGCACTACTTGATGTTATCCCCGTTCAGATTCTACAGATTCAGGCTTAGGCTGACACCCATCCTTATCCTGTGGGGCGCCCTGACTCTTCTCGGCATCGCTGCCTTGCCCATGGCCCTGGCGGAAAAAAACGCCCCGCGCCCGGCCGACCATGTTCACGGTGTGGAAAAATGCCAGGAGTGCCATACCAGCGGGGTCGATTTCGCGGCCCTGGCAAAACAATCCGATAGCAACTGCCTGCAGTGCCACTCGGCGGACACCCTCAGGCAAGGCCTGGCGCCCGGAAAGAAGGCGGCGCCGTCACTGGCGGAATCGGAGCTGACGGCCTTTGCGCCCGACAAACCCATTGCCGCTGATGCCGGTATGCGCTTTCCACGGCTTTACGAGAAGTCGCGGCTGGGAGACGCCCCCAATGAGATGGTGTTGATCCCCGCGGGCCCCTTCATTCGCGGGACCAACGAGCGCCTGCCAGACGAAGGCCCTGAACATACCCTGGAACTCCCGGATTACTACATCGATATCTATGAGGTCACCAACCTGCAGTACAAGAAATTCATCGATGACACGGGACGCCGTTCGCCTTCCCATTTTCGCAACCGGACCTTCCCGCCTGGCAAGGCCGATCATCCCGTCACCTTCGTCTCCTGGAAGGACGCCAATGCCTATTGCGAGTGGGCCGGCAAGCGCCTGCCTACCGATCTGGAATGGGAAAAGGCGGGGCGCGGACCCGAGGGCCGCATCTTTCCCTGGGGGAACGAATTCGATGTCAACAAGGCCAACACGCCCGTGCGCTGGCAGGCCATTGGCCGCGAAGGCGATACCACTCCGGTGGGCGCCTTTGCCAAGGGGGCCAGCCCTTACGGCCTCTATGACATGACGGGCAACGTGTGGGAGTGGACGGACTCCTGGTACAAGGCCTATCCCGGCAATACCACCGAGTCGGAAAATTACGGCGAACGCTACAAGACACTCAAGGGCGGCTCCTGGTTCGACTGCTCGTTCTACAAGTGCGGCTTATCCGCACCGTTGTACAACCGGGCCTTTTTCGCCAAGCGCACCAAGAACGATACCTTCGGTTTCCGCTGCGCCAAGGATCCCTGACGATGACATCAAACCGTTACGCCCCCCCGGCCTTGTTAATGGCACTGGGGCTTATCCTGTCCGCCTGCGACAAAAACACGGGGAATATCGATGCCACGCCTCTGCAAACCGCACCTGCGGCAACGCAATCCGATTCTGCGCCTCCCCATCCCAAGGCGGACGCGGCCGGTTACGACCTGGACATGCCCATGGTGCTTGTGCCGGAGGGTGAGTTCATCCTGGGCAGCAACAAGACCGACACGGAGGGCTTGCAGGAACGTTACGGCTTCGCCACCCCCATCTATCTCGATGAACACCCCCGGCAGAAGGCCACTCTCCCCGCCTTCATGATCGACGCCTATGAAGTCAGCAACAAGCAGTTCAAGGCCTTCATTCTGGCAACGGACCGCGCCCTGCCCTACGAGTGGGGCCACAACGGCTATGGCCTGACCATGGAGGAGGCCTCCACCATGGACATGGCGCGCCTGCGCGACATCGCCGCCAATGATTTCAAGCTGGACATGGATACCACCACCATGCCGCGGCAAGCCCTCATGGAAGAAATGCAGAAAGAGCAGCACAAGCGCGATCCCTTCCCGGTGACGGGGATCTCCTGGTACTACGCCTACGCCTATTGCCGCTGGAAGAACAAGCGCCTGCCCACGGAACGGGAATGGGAGAAGGCCGCGCGCGGCCCGGACGGCCTGGAATATCCGTGGGGTAACGACTGGGATACGGCCATCACCAACACCGGCGACGATCATGACTGGGAGAACGGTATCGCGCCCACGGGCTCCTACCCCATGAACAAATCACCCTACGGCGCCTACGACATGGCCGGCAATGTCTGGGAGTGGGTGGACGACTGGTATCACCCCTACCCCGGCTCGACCTATGAGAGTGAAAACTTTGGCGAAAAAATGAAAGTCATCCGCGGTGGCGGTGGCGGCATCGGCCACTACGCCCTCAGTTATTTCTTCCGTGGCGCCACGCGCCAGTTCGCCGAGCCCGTCATGGCGGGCGAAGACGTCGGGTTCCGCTGCGCGGCCGATATCGAATAGGCCTCACTGCGCCATCAAGCGCGCCATTTTCTCTCTGTCGGGGACTTTCACCACGCCCTTCTCCGTCACGATGGCGTCCACCAGTTCCGCCGGCGTCACGTCAAACACCGGATTCCAGGCCCGCGCGCCCGCCGCGGCGACGCGCTGGCCCTGCAGGGCCAGTAATTCAGACTCGTCACGGGTTTCTATGGGGATCATGTCGCCCGCGGGCATGTTCATGTCGATGGTGCTGGTGGGCGCCACCACCATCACCTTGACGCCATGATAGCGGGCGGTCACGGCCAGATTGTAGGTGCCGATCTTGTTGGCCACGTCACCGTTGGCGGCGATGCGGTCCGAGCCCACGATGACCCAGCCCAGTTCCCCCTGCTTCATGAGATGCGCCGCGGCGCCCTCGGCCACCAGCGTGACCGGGATGCCGTCCTGCAGAAGCTCCCACGCGGTGAGGCGCGCGCCCTGCAGCCAGGGACGGGTCTCGTCGGCATAGACGCGCGTGATGCCTTGTCCGGCGTGGGCGGCCCGTATCACCCCCAGGGCGGTGCCGTACCCGCCCGTGGCCAGGGCGCCGGCATTGCAGTGGGTCAATACGGCGCACGGCGACCCGATCAACGCCGCCCCCAACGCCCCCATGCGGTAATTGGCTTCGATATCCGCCTCGTGCAGGTCGCGGGCGGCCTGCAGCAGGGCGGGCGCGGGATCGTCATCCAGTGTCTGAATCAGGCGGCGCATGCGCTCGATGGCCCAGAACAGATTGACCGCGGTGGGCCGTGTTCCCGCCAGCAGTTCCAGGTCCGCCTCCACATCCTGCTTCCAGGTGGCGGGGGCCTGGCGGTGGCGGGCGCGGGCCGCGAGCACCACGCCATAGGCGGCGGTGATGCCGATGGCCGGCGCGCCGCGCACGACCATTTCCCTGATGGCGTGGGCCGTGGCTTCCACGTCGTGACAGACGATTTCCTCGTGGGCGCCGGGCAGCAGGCGCTGGTCGATGAGAACCAGGGCGTCATCGCGCCAGTGGATGGGGCGCACGCTGTCATATTTAATATTATTCATAGTATTCATATGCTTGTAATTTTTTTATAAAGTTAAAAATCATGTTTGTGCAAACTTTTTGCACCTCATCAAGGGCCGCAGCCTCCTGGCCGATAACACAACTGATGAGACGGAACAAATGCCCAAAAATCACCCTGCTACGCCATACCGCCGCCGTCGCCGCCTTCATGATGCTCCCCATGACGGGTCCGGCCCAGGAAGCGGCGCAAGCTGTCACGGCGCGGGACATCGACAATTTTGCCCCACACGGCATGGAAATGGACTTCATTGCCCTGGACGCCATCCTTTTTGATTTCGACAAGGCCGTTTTGACCGAACGGGCGAAAAGAAACCTCGATGCCGCGGCCCGCTACATTCTCGGCCAATCAAGGGTCTATCGCATCCTCATCGAAGGCCACGCCGATACCCGGGCCAGCGAGGATTATAACTACCAACTCGCGGAGCGGCGAGCCGCGGCGGTGCGCGACTATCTCGCCGCCCAGGGCGTCGCCCCCCGTCTGTTGCTTACCGCCGGCCTGGGAGAGAACTTTCCCGTGGATGAATACTGGACCCGCGAGGGGCGGCGCCGCAACCGCCACGTGGCGATCTACATCATCGAGCGGCGCCCGCGCGGCCATTGACCCGCATTTCTCTCCAGTCCCCTGAAAAGACAGACAATCCCCCCATACTCGACTATAATCCCGCATTGATCCACAACGATTGCCCCGTGAATGCAGCCGATCGACACATTGATACATGCACGCTGGATTGCGCCCGTCGAGCCGGATGACCTTGTCCTGGAAAACCACAGCCTGGCGATCCACGAAGGGCTGATCCTGGACTGCCTGCCCAGCGGCGAGGCGCGGCGGAAATACACCAGCCCCCAGGAACGGGACCTGGGCGGGCATCTCCTCATCCCGGGACTGATCAACGCCCACACCCATGCGGCCATGAGCCTGTTCCGCGGACTGGCCGATGACCTGCCCCTCATGGCGTGGCTCAACGAACACATCTGGCCGGCTGAGAGCACCTGGATCTGTGACGAATTCGTTTTCGACGGCACCCAACTGGCCGTGGCCGAGATGCTGCGCGGCGGGACCACCTGTTTCAACGACATGTATTTCTTCCCGGACGAGACGGCGCGGGCCGCGAGCCTGGCGGGCATGCGCGCCGTCGTCGGCCTCATCATGATCGACTTTCCCACGGCCTGGGCCGCCAACCCCGACGAGTACCTCAGCAAGGGACTGGCCCTGCAGGACGAGTACCGCAACGACCCCCTGATATCCACCGCCTTTGCGCCCCACGCCCCCTACACGGTCTCCGACGCGCCCCTGCGGAAGATCCAGACCTATGCCGAGGAAGTGGACATCCCCGTTCACATCCACCTCCACGAGACCGACGACGAAATCAGGGGCAGCGTGGAGCAGCACCGCCAGCGCCCCATGCAGCGCCTGGACGGCCTGGGACTGCTGTCGCCGCGCCTGCTGGCGGTGCACATGACCCACCTGGAGGATGACGAGATCCAGCGCGCCGCCGCCACCGGCATCCACGTGGTGCATTGCCCGGAATCCAATCTCAAGCTGGCCAGCGGGTTCTGTCCCGCCGCCAGGCTCATGCAGGCCGGCGTCAACGTCGCCCTGGGCACGGACGGCGCCGCCAGCAACAACGACCTGGACATGATGGGCGAAATGCGCAGCGCCGCCCTGCTGGGCAAGGCCGTCAGCGGCGACGCCAGCGCCATCCCCGCCGCCACGGCCCTGAGCATGGCCACCCTCAACGGCGCGCGCGCCCTGGGGCTGGACCATGTCACCGGCTCCCTGGTCAAGGGCAAGGCCGCCGACGTGGTTGCCGTACACCTGGGTGAACTGGAGTCCCAGCCGGTGTATCATCCTGTCTCGCAACTGGTCTACGCCGCCAGCCGCCACCAGGTCAGTGACGTGTGGGTGGGCGGGCGCCATCTCGTCAAGGAGCGCCGTCTCACCACCCTGGACGAGCAGGCCATCCTGGAGAAAACCCGCCAGTGGCGCGACAGAATCGCCGCCAGTGACGAAAAGGCCGCACGAGGAAAAGACTGAAACGCCATGAACGACGCCCATATCAACATCGACCCCCAGGAAATCGCCAAATTCGACGAGGTGGCCGCGCGCTGGTGGGACCCCGACAGCGAGTTCAAGCCCCTGCACGACATCAACCCCCTGCGCCTGGACTTCATCGACGGCCAGGCCGGACTGAAGGACAAAGCCGTGCTGGACGTGGGTTGCGGCGGCGGCATCCTGGCCGAGGGACTGGCCTCCCGTGGCGCCCAAGTGACCGCCATCGACATGGCCGGGGCCTCCCTGCAGGTCGCCCGGCTGCACCTGCTGGAATCCGGATACGACATCGACTACCGGCAAACGACCGTGGAAGACATGGCGCAACAGCATCCACGCCAGTTCGACGTGGTCACTTGCATGGAACTCCTCGAACACGTGCCCGACCCGGCGTCGGTGGTGGACGCCTGCACCCGCCTCGTCAAACCCGGCGGACACGTCTTCTTCTCCACCCTCAACCGCAATCCCAAGGCCTACCTGCTGGCGGTGGTGGGCGCCGAATACATCCTGCGCATGCTGCCCAAGAGCACTCACGACTACGCCCGCTTCATCCAGCCGGCCGAACTGGACGCCTGGATGCGGCGCAGCGGCCTCACCCTGCGCAAAATGGCCGGCATCACCTACAACCCCCTCACCCGGCAATACCGCCTGGGAGACGACGTCTCGGTGAATTACCTGGTGCATGCCGTCGCATGATGCTGTTATCAACCTCGAACGGCGGGATGTCACATAGGGAAACGCCGCACAAGCCCCTCTCCCGCCGGGAGAGGGGTTGGGGCGAGGGGATAAATGGAGATAACACATTGTTTTTACCCCCTCATCCTAACCTTCTACCCACAAGGGGCACCGAGGTCCCCGGAGGGGAGAAGGGACTAAAGCCTTTTACAACGCCCTTTCAAGGGGAGAAGGAACCAAAGCCTTTTGCGACACCCTCCCCCGGGAGAGGGAAAAAGACCGTGTCTTCGTGAGCCTCCCGGTGAATCTGAAAATCAAGGGTGTTTTCTTCGACCTCGACGGCACCCTGGCGGACACGGCGCCGGATCTGGCCTATGCGCTGAACACCCTGCGCAAGGAACAGCAGTTGCCGCCGCTGCCCTATGCGGCCATCCGGCCCGTGGTCTCCCACGGCGCCACGGCCCTGCTGCGCCTGGGTTTCGATATCGGCCCCGGCCACATTTCCTATGATTTCCTGCGCCAGCGCCTGTTGGAAATCTACAGTGCGCATCTCACCTACAAGACCCGCCTGTTCCCGGGCATGGCGGCGGTGCTGCAGGTGCTGGAGGAACGGTCCATCAAGTGGGGCGTGGTCACCAACAAGCCCGCCTGGCTCACGGAACCGCTGATGCAGGGCCTGGGGCTCGCCGGGCGCGCCGCCGCCATCGTCAGTGGCGACAGCACCGCCAACACCAAGCCACACCCCGCCCCCATGCTGCATGCCTGCGATCTGGCGGGCGTGGATGGCGCGGCGTGCCTGTACGTGGGCGACGCGCGGCGCGACATCGAGGCCGGTAACAACGCGGGCATGAAGACCCTTGTGGCCCTGTTCGGCTATCTCGACGAAAAAGACGACCCGGCTTCCTGGCGGGCCGATGGCATGATCGAGAAACCCCTGGACATCCTGCACTGGCTGGGCGAGCGGACATGAGCGCTGAGACGTTGACATTGCTGCTCGTCGCCTTGCTGGCCGCCGTGTTGGGGGCCCTGCTCTCGCACCTGCGCGCCCAGTCCAGGATTGCCAGGCTCAACGAGGAGAACACCGCCCTCAAGACCCGTCTGGAAATGGAGAGACAGGCCGCCGATGAAAAACTGGCCCTGCTGGAGCAGGCCCGCGAACAACTGGCCCAGACCTTCGGCGCCCTGTCCAGCGAGGCCCTGAAGAGCAACAACGAGGAATTCCTCAAGCTGGCGCGCGAGAAACTGCAGCAGTTCAACATCCAGGCGCGCAACGATCTCACGGAGAAGGAAAAGGCCATCGAGCATCTGGTCAAACCCATCCGCGAACTGCTGGACAAGACCCAGCAGCAGATCCGCCTCATGGAACACGAGCGCAAGGAGAGCTATGGCGCCATCACCAAGCACCTGGAAACCATGGCCCTGACCCAGCAACAGCTCCACGGCGAGACCCGCAACCTGGTCAAGGCCCTGCGCCGCCCCGAGGTGCGCGGGCAATGGGGCGAACTGACCCTGAAGCGCCTGGTGGAGCTGGCGGGCATGGTGGAATACTGCGATTTCTACGAGCAGGAGCACACGGCCACGGAAGACGGCGCCATCCGCCCCGACATGATCGTGCGCATGCCCGGCGGGCGGGAGATCGTCATCGACGTGAAGACCCCCCTGGACGCTTACCTCAACGCCATCGAGGCGCCGGACGACGCGGCGCGCCAGCTGGCCCTGGAGCACCACAGCCGCAAGATGCGCGAGCGCGTCCAGGAACTGGCGGGCAAGGCCTACTGGAAACAGTTCAAGCACAGCCCCGATTTCGTGGTGCTGTTCATCCCCGGCGAGCACTTCCTGAGCGCCGCCCTGGACCAGAACCCCGGCCTGCTGGAAGAGGCCCTGAGCAAGAAGGTCATCCTCGCCACCCCCACCAGCCTGGTGGCCCTGCTGCGCGCCATCGCCTTCGGCTGGAACCAGCAGGCGGTCACGGAGAATGCCGAGAAGATCCGCGACCTGGGCGAGGACCTCTACAAGCGCATCGCCACCTTCACCGGCCACCTGGCCAAGCTGGGCAGCCACCTCGGCAGCAGCGTGGACAACTACAACAAGGCCGTGGGCTCCTTCGAGCGCCAGGTACTGAGCGGCGCGCGCAAGTTCACGGAGATGGGCATCAAGGCGGCCAAGCCCGTGGAGGCCCTGGAGCCCCTGGACAAGAACGTCAGGCAGATCGCCGAGGGCAAGCTTGAGGAGTAGGCGGCGGTGAACGACAAGCCGGCCTCCATCGGTCTGGACGAGGCCTACGCCCAATGCCTGCGCATGGCGCGCAGCCACTACGAGAACTTTCCCGTCGCCTCGCGCTTCGTGCCGGCGAAATTCCGCAACCCCATCGCCGTCATCTACGCCTTCGCCAGGAGCGCCGACGACTTCGCCGACGAGGGCGACCTCGCGCCCCAGGAACGCCTGGAAAAACTGGACGATTACCGCAACAGGCTGCAGCGCTTGAACCGGGACCATGGCGGAGGGCATCCCATCTTCATCGCCCTGCACGATGTCATCGCCCGCCACAATCTGCCCCGCGCCCTTTTCGAAGACCTGCTGACGGCCTTCACCATGGACGTCACCACGCCGCGCTACGACGATTTCTCCCAGGTGCTGGGCTATTGCCGTTACTCCGCCAACCCCGTGGGGCGCCTGCTGCTGCACCTCTACGACAAGGCGCACGACGCCAACCTGCGCCGCTCCGACGACATCTGCACCGCCCTGCAATTGATCAATTTCCTGCAGGACATCCAGCAGGACCTGCACGAGAGCAACCGCATCTATCTGCCGCGAGACGCCATGGCTCGCCACGGCGTCAGCGAAGCGGATATCCGGGAGGGCGCCAACCACCCGGCCATGAAGAAACTGGTCGATGAGCAACTGGAAACCATCTCCGCCATGCTGCGCAACGGCGCTCCCCTGGGCCGCGCCCTCCCCGGCCGCATCGGCCTCGAACTGCGCCTCACCATCGCCGGGGCAAAGCGCATCGTCGCCCGCCTGGAGGCCGGCTCCAACCCCTACGCCCGCCCCCGCCTCACCCGCGGCGACTGGCTGCGCATGCTGTGGCAGGCGCTGGCGCAATGAACTCCCACACAAGCCCCCTTGTATCTTGTATCTTCCCCCAGTCTATTCCAATC
>JALSGV010000204.1 GCA_026982565.1 Gammaproteobacteria bacterium | reverse complement strand
TGTCTATGCCAAGCCCGCCGGGGTGGAGCTGGTGGACACCTTCATCACCGAGGTCTCGCAGGATACCTGGATCTTCCTGCCGTGGGACATGGCGCTTCAGTTCGCCCCGCCCATCCGCGAGGGTGGTGCCTGACACACAGCTTCAGCGATTGAGCCACCAGAAGATCAAATTCAGCAACACGGTCAGAAGGATGGAAAGGACGATGGAGGTGCCAAGCAGGAAATGCATGCTCCAGCCATCGCCCGTCAGATGCAGATCACCCGGCAACCGGCCCAGCCCCAGTTTCCTTGCCAGTGGCCACAACAGTCCCAGCACCACGAGCACAAGCCCCAGAATAACCAGGAATTTAGGGATATGATCCTGCATGATGCCAATCCATACCCATGAACCTTTCCTGATGCAAACATGGGCATGGCTTTTGTGCAATCAACCCCTCGTCGCAGCAGCCCCTACCACAATTGACAGGGAATGGCGGCCCCCAGACGATAAGGATATATGCATTGCCGGCAATTGCCTTGCCGTTGAAGGCAGGGTGCCTGGCAGGCAAGACTTCTCGTTCGATTTCCGACTTTGGGAGAATGACTGATGTTCAGGTGCTTGTGGCAGTAGTCTGCAGCATCGAGGCGTCCAGGGCGGAACAGGGGCGCAGGCGCAGAGAGGTAGCCACGGGCACGTGGTCTGACGGTTTCTCCCACGCCCGCACCTGCTTCTCAACCTGCACAGCGCACATCTGATCCGCCGCCTGCGGCGAGAGCAGCAGAAAGTCGATGCGAATCCCGTTGTTCTTCTGCCATGCACCGCCTTGGTAGTCCCAGAAGGTGTAGGCCGCTTCCCCTTCCATGCCGGGAGTACCGTTGCAGGCGGCAAGGGCATCCACCAAGCCGAGATTCAACAGGCGGCGAAAGGCGGCGCGGGTTTCCGGCCGGGCCAGGGCATCGCCTTCCCACTTTTCCGGGTTCCTGGCATCCGCCGGCGTGGGGATGACGTTGTAGTCCCCGCCCAGCACGAAGGCCTCCTCCAGCGCCAGCAGATCCTGCACGTGCGCCTGCAGCGCCTGCATCCAGCGCAGCTTGTAG
>JALSGV010000203.1 GCA_026982565.1 Gammaproteobacteria bacterium | reverse complement strand
CCGCGAGACCCAGGCCATTGCCCATGTGGTGCGCTGCTTCGAGGAGGAGGACATCACCCACGTGGAAGGCAGCATCGATCCCCTGCGCGACGTGGAGACCATCAACACGGAACTGCTGCTGGCGGACCTGGAAACCGTCACTAAAAACCTGCAGCGCGCCGCCAAGCAGTCCAAGAGCGGCGACAAGGAGGCCTTGCAGCGCAAGGCCCTGCTGGAGCGGGTGGAAGCGGCCCTCAATGAGGGGAAGCCGGCCCGCGCCATGGGGTTGAGTCCCGGCCAACTGCATGCCTTGCGAGAACTGCATCTGTTGACGGTCAAGCCCACCATGTATATCGCCAATGTCGCCGAGGACGGTTTCAGCGGCAATCCTTTCCTGGACCAGGTGCGCGCCCTGGCGCAAGGGGAGGGCGCCGTGGTGGTGCCGGTGTGCGCGGCCATCGAGGCCGAGATCGCCGAACTGGACGACGAGGAAAAACAGGAGTTTCTCGCCGATTTAGGGCTGGAGGAACCCGGTCTGGACCGTGTCATACGGGCCGGCTACGAGCTGCTGGGTCTGCAGACCTACTTCACCGCGGGAGTCAAGGAGGTGCGCGCCTGGACCGTGCCCGTGGGCGCCACGGCACCCCAGGCGGCAGGCGTCATCCATGGCGATTTCGAAAAGGGGTTTATCCGCGCGGAAGTCGTCGCCTACGAGGACTTTCTGGCCTGTGGGGGCGAGCAGGGCGCCAAGGAGGCGGGCAAGTGGCGGCTGGAGGGCAAGGATTACATCGTCCAGGATGGCGATGTCATCCATTTCCGCTTTAATGTATAAATTCAGAGGAAAGAGTAAAGAACAAAGCGGAAAGCTAAAATCCTCTTGATATTGCTTGCATATTCTTCTTTTCTCTTTTATCTTTACGCTTCTTTCCGATTCAATGGCTATGTAGCTCAGTTGGTTAGAGCACGGCATTCATAATGCCGGAGTCGGTGGTTCGAGTCCACCCATAGCCACCACGCCTTCTTTCACCTAACTGTCTAATATCCAAGAGATTTAAGAAGAAGTTGCAGATGGTAATACATGTTGAGGGCGGAACTATCCAGTCTCACCCCTGTCCTATTTCTTAAATGTCGTGTTGAATTGGCTCTCCTCTCAAAAAATAACCACCGGCAGGTGGAAGCTGTGCGCTGGTTCTAAAAGCAGCCATCTGTGTGCCGATAGTAGTGAATACACACTTCAAATAACAAATTACCGGGATGACCATGACCGTGGAGAAGAGGAAAACCTATACCAGATTGCGCAGCTTTCATATGGGCGGTCTATTCAGTATTTCCCTGGTGGCTGCCGCGGGTTCGGTGCTGGCGGACCAGGTGACACAGTTCGGGCAATGGACCGTCAACAACGGCACCATCGACACGGACCTGTCATGCCAGGATGTGAATATCGTCTGTACCGTACTGGTGGAGAGCAGCGGTTTTCGCCAGGAACTGGTGGATGCGGGTAGCAGCGGCGTTTACATTAGAACCATCGTGACCGATGAGAATGCCAGTGGCAATCCGGGCTCCCTGCCTTTCGAACAGGAAAGTTTCACACCGTTTAACAACGCGGCCCGGGCCAGCTTTGGTTTCGATATGACCAGCGCGGTACGCGATGCCGCCACGGGTTTCCAGAGTCTTGCCACCGTTGATCAGGACCCCTTTGTCGACGCTAACAACAACCAGTTGACGCTGATCAATACCAATTTGACAAGTACCCTGAGTACACCCGAGATTGTCAGTAATTTTAACTACGCCAGTAATGAACTCATTGGTTTTGCCAATCCCGCCAACAATATTTTTGGCAAGACCCTGGATATCGACATGGATCTCTTTATGGATTGTAATGGCACGACCACGCAAATGGGCGGTGGCGGAATGATGGGCTGCCCCGGTGGTGGCGGTGGCATGGGTGGTATGATGAATTTCATGGCACAGCAGCGTTTCGTTCAGCGTGACCGGGAGGGCTGGGATATCGATATCACCACCGGCTCCCTGATCGTTACGCCTATCACCACGGCCGGCTCCATGAGTCTGGATCCCTCTGTGGTGACTGTCGCCTGGAATGATGGTGATTCCATCAGTACCCACTGGATTGCCCAGACGGACAATCAGGGCAGCGCGAGCTTTTCCACCAATTTTCAGTCCATTGCCAATAATGCGACGGGTGCGGTTGAGCCTTATGCGCAATTCCAGGATCAGTCGTCGCCTCCGCCCGTCGATCCCTTCGCCTGGGATCCGGTTTTCGGGCCAGCACCGCCTACTTTGACAGCGCCCCAGTAAACCTGTCGGTTATATCGCCCCAATTTCCGCACTCGTTGCTTTTGTCTTCTCCCTTCTCCTCATGAGGGTGTCGCAAAAGCCGGTTTTTCTGTAGGTTGGGCTGAGGAACGAAGCCCAACATGTTTGGCTTTTCAAGCTGTTGCTGTTGGGCTTCGTTCCTCAGCCCAACCTACGAATGGCTTTTACGACACCCTCCTCATGGAGGGGGAGGCGCCATGGACAATCATTTCAGCCGGTGGCGCATTCACTCTGTAGCCAGCCGCTGCGCCGTTTCCGCCAGGCGCCGGCCCAGGGCGCGGCACAGGCGCTTTTCCTCTTCAGTGAATTCCCGCCCATTATCCGCGCCGGCATAATGGCTGGCGCCATAGGGCGTGCCGCCACTGGTCGTGCTCAGCAGATCGGATTCCGTGTAGGGAAGCCCCATGAGCACCATGCCATGATGGAGCAGGGGCACCATCATGGTGAGGAGTGTGCTTTCCTGGCCGCCATGCAGTGAGGAGGTGGAGGTGAAGACGGCGGCGGGTTTTCCCGCCAGCGCCCCCGACAGCCACAGGCCGCTGGTGCCATCGAGGAAATATTTCAATTCGGCGGCCATGTTGCCGAAGCGCGTGGGGCTGCCCAGCGCCAGGCCGGCGCAGGTCTTGAGATCGTCTTCAGTGACATAGGGCGGCCCTTGCGCGGGAATCTCATCCTCCACGGCCTCGCAGACCGTGGAGACGCCGGGTACGGTCCGTATGCGGCTGGCGCAGCCGGAAACCTCTTCGACACCACGCGCCACCAGTTCTGCCATGTGCGAGACGCTGCCGTGACGGCTGTAATACAGGACAAGTATTTCGCTCATTTACAGGATTTCCAGGACGTTTTCCGGGGGGCGTCCTACTGCGGCGCGTTTGCCGTGGACGACAATGGGACGCTCGATGAGGATGGGATTCTCCACCATGGCGGCAATCAGCGCATCACGGCACAACTGTGGATCGTCGAGATGCTTTTCCTTGTAAACAGATTCTTTCCTGCGCATCAGCTCACGCGCCTCCATGCCAAGCATTTCCAGGATATCGGCCAGGGTCTGTTGTGATGGCGGCGTCTTGAGGTATTCGATGATTTCCGGTTCGATTCCCTGATCTTTGAGCAATTGCAGTGTCTGGCGGGATTTTGTACATCGCGGGTTGTGATACATTATAATAGCCATCGGATTCGTCCTTATTTGTTTTGCTTCCACGGTAAACTATTCTAACGTGCAATGCCGTGATCGCCCATAGGCGGAAAACTGATGCAGACGCTTCACAAAGTGAACCTGGGCCTGCGTCTCAGATTCGCGGACGTATTTAATGATGCTCAATAGAATATTTCTCATCACAACCCTCATCCTCACCCTGCTGACCGCCTGCGCATCCGCACCCACACAGGAGATGAGTGATGCCCGTCAATCCCTGCAGGCCGCCTATGACGCCGGCGCCGACAAATATGCCAGCCGGCATCTCAAGACCGCGGAAGATTACCTGAGCAAGGCTGAGCGGGAACTGGAACTGCGTTTCTACAACTGGGCCCGCAACGACGCCATGCTGGCCAGGAGCGAGGCCCGCAAGGCGCAGGAAGTCACCAGCGCCATCAAGGCCGCCCTCGCGGCCATCGAGTCCTCTTCTGCCGACGAAGAAACCCTGGCGGCTGCGCAATCCCTGCTGGATGAGGCGCTGATCGCGGCGCAAAACGGCAAGGGCGCCGCGGCTATCAGGCTGGCAAACGAAGTGAGCGCGCGATTACGCCAAGACTCCCCGGAGTGAATGAGTCGTGAGCCCTGCCCAAAGGCTGCCGCAGTTCATTATCAAACTGCTGCGGCAATTCCACGAGGACCGCTGTCTGGGCATGGCTGCCTCCCTGAGCTATACCACCTTGTTGTCTCTGGTACCATTGCTGGCCGTGATGTTTTCCGTGCTGGCCGCCTTTCCCGTATTCGAGACGGTGGTGGGCAAAATCCAGGACTACATATTCAGGAATTTCGTGCCGGCCTCGGGTGAAATGATCCAGTCCTATTTTACGGAGTTCACCGAGCAGGCGCGGCGCCTCACCGGTCCCGGCATCTTCTTCCTGGTGGTGGTGGCCCTGATGTTGATGCACAGTATCGACGAGGTGATAAACGACATCTGGCGGGTGCGCGCCCCCCGCAGCTGGCCCGCCAAATTCGTCGTCTACTGGGCCGTTCTGACCCTGGGGCCCCTGCTGTTGGCGGTCAGTATCGTGGTGACCACTTTTCTGGTTTCCCTGCCCATGGTATCCGGTATCAATGGGGCCATGGCGGGCGTACGATCCTGGACCTTGTCCCTCATGCCTTTCCTGTCGATCCTGGTGGCGCTCACACTGCTCTACGTGCTGGTGCCCAACCGCCGTATCAAACTGCGCCATGGGCTGGGGGGCGCCGTGGTGGCCGCCTTGATGTTCGAACTGGCGAAACACGGCTTCACCCTCTATGTCAGCAATGTGCCGACCTATGCCACCATCTATGGCGCCCTTGCCGTGATCCCCCTGTTTCTGGTGTGGATCTATGTCTCCTGGGCGGTGGTCCTGCTGGGCGCCGAGATCAGCTATTGCCTTGCCCTGTCCCCGGGGCATCGCCATGCGGCCGGGAGCGCTGGTCCCCTGGCGCCGCTGGTGGCTGCCTACCGCATACTTGGACATCTGTGGGTGCGTCAGCAGCAGGGTGAAACCTTGTCCGAGGAACAGCTTCTGAAACTGGAGCCCGATATCACCCGTGAAGGACTGGCCGCCGTGATGGATATCCTGGAGAAACAGAAATATGTCTTCATGGTTGCCGAAGCTGAATGGATACTGGCGCGCGATACGGGTGAAATCACCCTGGCGGACCTATATAATGCCATGCAACATACTATCGCCGGTGTTCCGGGGCTGGCCGGTCATACGGATCCCTGGAACAAGGCCTTGTTCCAGACTCTGCGCGATGCGGAAGAGGAACTGGACGGCAGGCTGCGGATACCCCTGAAACACTTGTATCAAGCTGCCGGCAACAAACCAAAGGCGCCAACATGAAGCTACTGGAAAGAGTGTTTGAAGGGGGGTTGTGGAAGAGCCGCTACGTTGTGCTCAGCGCGGTCATTTCCAGTCTGGCCGCCGCCTTCGCCATGTTCTACATCGCCACGGTCGATGCCTTCTATACCATTGCCTATCTGGGCGAGTATGCCTCGCCATCCCTGGAGTCCGCGGCGCGGGCCGCTCTGCGGGCTTCGACGGTAACCCATATCGTCGAGATCGTCGACGGTTATCTGCTGGCCACCGTATTGTTGATTTTTTCCCTGGGACTCTATGAGCTGTTCATCAGCGATATCGATCAGGCCGATAGCAACAAGGCTTCTTCCCGGGTCCTGTTCATCACCAGTCTGGATGATCTCAAGAACCGCCTGGCCAAGGTCATACTCATGATACTCATCGTGAGGTTTTTCGAATATGCCATCAAGATGGAGTTCAAAACGCCGCTGGATCTCGTCTATCTCGCCCTCGGCATCGCCCTCATCGGCCTGGCGCTGTATCTCTCCCACGCCAGCGAGTCCCACCAGGGGGCAGGGGAGGCTGGCGGTTCTTCAAAATGATTTCCATGGGTTCGGCAAGCAAGCGGGTTCAAACCCCTCTCCGGAGGAGGGTGTCGCAAAAGTCATTCGTAGGTTGGGCTGAGGAACGAAGCCCAACAGTAACAGCTTGAAAAGCCAAACATGTTGGGCTTCGTTCCTCAGCCCAACCTACAGAAAAACCAGCTTTTGCGACACCCTCCTTCGGGTAGAAGGCTAGGATGAGGGGGGATTTACCCGATATTGCCGTCCCGCGCCGCCTTGAGCACCAGGGCGTCGAATTCCTCCGCCGGCAGCAGCCCCCTTTCCGCCACGATGTCCCGCACCGGGCGGCCTGACTTTTCCGACTCCTTGGCGACCTCCGCGGCGGCGCTGTAGCCGATGCGGGTATTCAGCAGGGTGGCCAGGCCCACGCTGCTGTGAAGAAAGTGCTGGCAGCGTCCCCTGTCAACCGCCAATCCCTTCAGATTGCGTTCCGTGGCGGCGTTCATGGCGTTGGTCAACCAGGTCATGGCGTCGAACAGGGCGGAGCCCATGGCGGGCATCATGACATTGAGTTCCAATTGCCCCGCCTGGGTCATGGCGGCAATGGCGTGATCCTGGCCCATGACCTGGAAGCAGACCTGGTTGAGCATTTCGAACATCACCGGGTTGACCTTGCCCGGCATGATGCTGGAGCCGGGCTGGACGGGTGGCAGCAGGATTTCCCCGAGGCCGGTGCGCGGACCCGAGGCCAGCAGGCGCATGTCATTGGCGATGCGCGTCAGTTCCAGGGCCAGATCCCTGACGGCGGAAGAGAGGCTCTGCACGTCGCCCATGGATTGCATCTGGGCCGCGAGGTCGGCGGCTGGGCGGATGTTCTCACCCGTGAGGCGGGCCAATTCACTGGCCGCCTTGCCGGCGTAGCCGGGGGAAGTGTTCAGGCCCGTGCCCACGGCGCTGCCGCCCAGGCCGATCTCGCACAAAGGGTCGCGGGTCTTTTCAATGCGCACCGCGCAGCGCCGCAGGGTCCAGGCATAGGCGGCGAACTCGCGGCCTATGGTGGTCGGCACGGCATCCTGCAGGTGGGTGCGGCCGCTTTTCACGGTATCCCCGTGCTCGCTTGCAATGCGCGCATATTCCGCGGCCATGTGTTCCACGGCCTGCGTGAGGCGCGGCAGCTTGGCCAGCGCCGCCAGGCGGATGGCGGTGGGGATGGTGTCGTTGGTGCTCTGCCCCATGTTGACATGGTCATTGGGATGCACCGGCGCATAATCGCCCTTATTGCCGCCCAGGGCCACGTTGGCCAGGTTGGCGATGACCTCGTTGCTGTTCATGTTGTGGCTGGTGCCCGCGCCCGCCTGAAAGCGGTCGACGACGAACTGGTCCAGGAATTCCCCTTCCAGGATCCTGTCGCAGGCGGCGATGATGGCGTCGGCGGTCCTGTCGTCCAGCCAGCCCGGCTGGCGGTTGGCGGCGGCCGCGGCGCGCTTGACCTGTACATGGGCCCGGATGAAGTCGGGGTCCGGCCTCCTGCCGCTGATGGGGAAGTTGCCGATGGCCCTTTGGGTCTGTATCCCGTACCAGGCCGACTCCGGCACCTCCAGTGTCCCCAGGCTGTCCTTCTCCATGCGGTATGCGCTGTCGTTCATCGTCATTCCTCTCCAGGGGTATAATCAAGGGATGAATCATATCGCGTTAGCCTGGGACGGGGAAAGATGAAATGTATCCGCTGCAATGTGAGGGGCCGTGTCCAGGGCGTCTTCTACCGCGCCTCGACACAACAGAAGGCGCGCGAGTTGGGCATCACGGGGTGGGCGCGCAACCTGCCCGACGGCAGTGTCGAGGTGCTGGCCTGTGGCGGGGAAGCGGCGCTGGAGGAACTGCTGGCGTGGCTGCGGGTCGGCCCGCCTCATGCCAGGGTCGACGGCGTGGCGTGGGAGCTTGTGGAAGAACAGGATGTAGAGGGCTTCAGTACCGCTTATTAACCCGGCAACCATATATATCGTATTCAGGACTTCAGGCCTGTGCTGGAACAAGGCGCGGTGCGCAGGCAATGGTCATTCCATTGGCAAGCGCCGCAACGCGGTGCCGGCGCAGGCCTGAAG
>JALSGV010000202.1 GCA_026982565.1 Gammaproteobacteria bacterium | reverse complement strand
GGATGCGCGAGTCCACCAGCACGCCCTTGCCCGTCTCCACCTTCTTCTTGAGGAACTCCAGCAGCTCCAGCTCGGCCACGGTGTTCACGCCCGGGGCCGGCTTCAGCGGCTGAATGCAGAACGGCGGGCAGGCGCGCGAGGTCTTGGCAAAGCTGTTGGTGAGCTTGTGCTTCGTGTCCTGATTGCGCATGATGCGCACGGTGCGCCCGCCAATGGTTACATCCACATACGGCAGGCCGGGCGCGATCTTGACCTTGATGTCCTCCTGCGCGACAGCGCCCGTGGCACCACCGGCAAACGCCAGCAAGCCCAGCGACAGCAGCGCCACTGCCTTGACCCTGACAAACTTCCCGACAAACTCTCCGCTATGGCTCATGGCCTTCTCTCCCTGGCAAGCCCCCAGCCACGACTGTCTGAACGCCTGGCACCCCCCATTCCCCAGCGACGGAATGGCGAATGCCCTTCCGGAGCAGACCGTCCGCAACAGGCATTCCGTCAGCATGCCAAGGCCGATACGCAATGCCTGCACGGCATGGGCCCACCCCATGCCCGAACCACGTCGCCCCCGCCCGTTGCCACCCTGCCGCCTGTCAGGCACGACCTCCGGCAGGGCCGGAAACAATCATGCCGCAACCACACACGACAGACTGCAAGACAACACAACGACACACCACAACGGGCACGCGGATGCGCCACAGCGCCACTACACGCACTGCAGCGGGCATATCCAACAGCTGGAATATGCAGGAAATGTGGCAGCTTGTTAACCGTCTGTCCACGAATTGGTTAATTGGCATGATTCTGTGGTTGATTGACACCACCCCCTTCCAGCGCTGCCATGGCCGCCCTTTTCCGTGCAGGCAGCGGCATGCCAGCCAGCATGCCAGACAGATTGTCGCACTTGCCAATTTATACCTTCTAATATTTGAATGCTCGTATATTCATACCTCGACAAAACCGGGGAGCGATGAATCGCGCCGTCTGCAGGGATGGTGCGCATGGCAACACGACAGCACGACGGGGTATTCCGGCATGAAGAAGGGCATGATGAAGATCGCACTGGCGCTGGTGCTGGGCAGCGGCCTGGGCATGGCAGGGCTGACACACGCAACC
>JALSGV010000201.1 GCA_026982565.1 Gammaproteobacteria bacterium | reverse complement strand
TGGCACAGTTTCACGAACCCTGAAGCTGATATCTATGGAGACAAATTCGATCTGCCCTTGGCCTATGACCGTGAAGCAGATCTGGCTTCCTGGCAGGAGATGCGCCTGTTCTTCAATGATATCTTTAGATGATACTTGTAATTTACTGATAATTCAGTGTCTCTGATAGAGGTTACGCATGTTTTTCCGGGTTTGTAGCTGCCGCGGCAGGGCTGAAATATACGTGCTTGCCACTTAATCGCTTCATTTTCAATTTACAAATGTCGATAGTTCTAGTAATGTGACACCCAGCAAGGAATAGGGGGGGGTGTATGTGATATCTTGATATAGATATAGCTGTTAACTATTTGATTTAATAAAAATTAATAAAGAAAATTTCTTGGTAAATCCGGTAGTCGATACCATGCAGACAATATTGATTCTGAACTCGAAAGGTGGTTGTGGCAAGACCACGCTGGCGACAAACCTTGCCAGCCTCTATGCCGCGGGTGGTGTAAAGACTGCTTTAATGGATTATGATCCCCAAGGATCAACCATGCTATGGCATTCCCTGCGCCCCGATGAACTGGCGCCCATCCATATTATCGATGCCAACAGGACACGCAGGGGGCTGACCCGTAGCTGGCAGCTGGCAGTGCCTCAAGGCACCAAACGCTTGATCATCGATACGCCGGCAGGCATCAAGGGTGGTGCGCTGCAGGATCTCGTGCGCAAGGCCAGCGTCATTATCATTCCCGTTTCGCCCTCTCCCATCGATATCCATGCAACCTCGGCCTTCATCACGGATCTTCTCCTCATAGGCAAGGCGCGCAGCCTGGGAATCCATATCGGTGTGGTGGCCAATCGTGTCCGCAGGAATTCTCCTCATTATGAGCCTCTGTCCGCTTTTCTGAATACACAAAAGATACCCTTCATTACTTCTTTCACTGATACGGAAAATTACATCAAGGTTGCCGAAGAGGGTATGGGTATATACGAACTGCCTGAGCATCAGTCAGTGCTTGAGCGCGAACAATGGCTCCCGCTGATCAGGTGGCTGGCCTGCCCGGAATCACCGCCACAGGTTATCCCAGATTTTCCAAAGCTGAGCCTGGTCTCCGGCGGGTAGGTAGGTTTTCAGACCACCGGTGAAACCAAAATCGCTCAGAGGAGCGGCGGGGATGGTATATTACTGCCGGGTTAATAATGCCGGGTTAATAATTTACTTGGTGCGCGCTTGAGTCTATCCTACTGACTCGAACATCAGTTTGCCATTACTGTTTTTTTCCGAGCCTTCTTTTTCCTTCTTGATTTTTTCATAGATTTCTTCTCGGTGGATTTCGATATCCTTGGGTGCCTGGATGCCAACCCTGATCTGGGAGTTGTTGACGGCGCAGATGGTTATCTTGATATTGTCCCCTATGATTAAAGATTCTCCTACCTTGCGTGTAAGCACTAGCATGTGTCTCCTCCTGTCAATCCATTACGCATCAAGTTGTGCCGTTTATTTCTATGCAAAGTTTTCTGCATGAGTCCGCCCTATACACCAAACGCTGGCGGGCCAATTTTAGTTGCCGATTGTTATGCATCTTTATTTGAATGGCAGGACTGAAAAAGCAGTAACGATGTTGTACTCAAATTACGTTATTTTAAGATGTATGTGAATTCCGCATTTGGGGTATATTTACACTGCCCCAGGAAATTTTTTCCGCCAGGGATGATGAGGTGTGCATCATGTCGCGTGAGCAACATGATGTTTGTGAGTGCTCGGCTGGGGGCAGATCTCAGGTCACTATTGCCTGTTCTTGAATAACAGCATTGCTTCGACTAGCGTATGCACGTGGAGTTTCTGATAGATATTCTTCAGGTGTGTGCGAACAGTTTCATAGCTTATGTTCAGTTCTTCGGCTGCCTTGCGGGTATTGTAGCCGTGGGAAATGTATTCCAGTATCTGGAATTCTCTCTTCGTGAGTTCATCGAACTTGGTTCTGGGGTGCTCATTGGTATTGATGCGAAAGGTTTCTATGACACGCTTGGCGATCACTCGTGACATGGGGGCGCCGCCATCGATGACATCGAATATGGCGGTTTCGATATCTTCCAGGGAGGTGGACCCCTTCACGATATAGCCTACGGCGCCAGCCTGCAGGGCGTCGAACAGGTGTTTATCGTCGTCATAGACGGTCAGGACGAGAAATTCCGTAGGGCAGCCGTGCTTGGAAACTTCTTTAATGACTTCGACCCCCGATACATCGGGCAGGCCGATATCGATGAGCACCACATCAGGATTATCACTCTTGATGTGCTCGATGGCATCTTTACCATTGTCATAACAGCCTTTTATACGAATGTTGGGCGAATTGGAAAGGAGCAGGGAGAGTTCATTCAGGTAGCGCTTGTTGTCTTCGACGATGACGACATCGATATTTCTTTGTGCTGATTCCATCTTGGAAATTATATGTGTTGCTGGCATTGGATAATGATCAATTAAAGGATACGGCTTTGAAGTTCGTGTTCAGGCGTATGGAACATCTGATCTGCTCCAGAACCTAACTGATACACACGATGTTTTCGCAACTTTTATGCAGTTCCCTCTAAAGGCCAAGATAATTGAGTGGCTTCACCTGGTAAATACCCCAATTGGGGCATTCTTGATCAGGCTTAAGCGGGAAGGGTGGTGATCATTTCAACGGAAATTGCACGATTATCTGGCTCCCTTGCCCTCGACTGGATTTTACCACCAGTTCGCCATGAATTTCCTCCACCCTGTTCTTGATATTGAGCAGTCCATAACTGGTATCCTTGACTTCATTGATGTCGAAACCAACTCCATCGTCACTGATGACGATAACGACGACATTCCTTCCATAGGTGATGCTGGCGAGCACATGCTTTGCCTGGGAATGCTTGGTGATATTGATGAGTGCTTCCCTGAAAATCTGGAAAATGGCATGTTTGATGGCAGGGGAAGGCGAGGATATTTGTGCGTGGTCACCATTGATCTCTATTTCGAAGCTGATATCCTGATAGTTCAGCAAGTCATAGCCCAGCCTCCTTAAAGAGTCGACGACATCGTCCCAGGTGCTCTGGCGGTCATCGATAACCCACAGGAAATTGCGCAACTGCCGTGAGGAATCGGCGGTATACTCCTTGATCTGAAACAGGCGGTTGTTGACCAGTTTGGGGTCCTGATGGATGAAACGCAGGGCGCCTTCGGTCACAATGGCGATACTCGCCAGATCATTGAGCACCGTATCATGCAACTCCCGGTGAATGCGTTCCTTTTCCTTTCTGGAATTCACCTCCACTGCGATTCTGTCCTGGTACAGTTGCTGGTTGTCCAATGACAAAATGAGTGAAAAGGGCAGAATCAAGGAGAACAGTGCGATATTGAGCAGCATGTTTTCTTCGATATGCCATAACACCAGCATGGAGATGACGAAGTAGACCGAGACAAGCAGTAATGCGAAAAAGGTCATGCGCATCTGCTTTCTCATGAATATGTCGGGGTCCTTGATCATGGAGTGGGCGAGACCGGAGAGCATGACAATGACCCAGAATACGAGCAGGGGCAGGGTCGTCTTCAACGAAATGAACTCCAGCAGGTAGAGGAGCGATATGCCCAGTGAGTAGCAATAGAACAGCCAGATGATCCAGCCATTTTCCTCGATGACTTTCTTTCTCTTTGGAAATATCATGGCAAAGTGAACCATGGAGATTTGGCCGGTACTGGCTACGAAGAAAACCTTGATGAGTATGGACAGCCAGAAGTAGTCCATGAAAATGGGGCGGTGAACCACTGGCGTCAGGCTGGTCAGGTAGAGGGCGGAAGAGGCGAGGAAGAAGGCGCTGATATAACCCGGTGTTGTCGGGTGCCTTTTGAAAATGGTAATTGCCGAAACCAGGTAGATGAGCCATACCAGATGGACAAGCCCCAGCCTCTTGACTATTTCACCCAATGTAAGATGTCTGACATCGGCAATGATTTGCCAGGTAACACCCCGCTGGTCCATGAAGGTGATAACGACCTGGTCTTTTTCCTTGAGAACCCTGTCGATCTGGCGTTGAGTGAACCACCATGCCCTTTCCTCCGTTGGAGTGAAGAATACAGGTAGTTTCCAGAAGGCGGTTTCATCGATTTTCAGATCGTCGATTTGCGTAATGGCGATATCTTCACGCAGTGTGATGACCTTGGACTCAAAATAGAGGGTAGGGGAGATTTTGAGGGCATAAATGCCCGCCAATGTCATAAAGACGCTGGCGACCAGAATGAACGATATGATGGCCCAGCGTATTCTTTGATGTGTGGTGGAGGCCGTCGGCATGATTGAAGATCGTCAGGGCTGCGGGAGGATGAGTCTGCGTCGTAATTGATTCGCCTGTGTATGGAAATGATTGAAGGGGCGCACTCCTGTGTTTCCTCAGGGAAGCATGTTGTTCTCGGTCGGGTTGCAGATTTTGGGCAACAGGTCTTCGGGTTTTCTGGAAATGTCGGAGGCGCTCAATAGCTGCATGATGTCACTATGGGGCTGGCGGTTTCGATACAGGAAGCGGGTAACATGAAAGGCAATCTTGTTCAGGAAGAAAAAGGAGATAAAGAAAATGATGCTGGTGACGATCTCGAACAGCAATATCAGTTTGTATCCTTTGTCCGCCAGCAGGGCAAACGTGAAAAAATAGATGATCAATATCATGCCCATGGTAATGGCGGAATACATGACAATATTGTTTTGGGTTTTTTGAATTTCCTGCAGTATATTGAGGGTATTGTCAGAGTCCATTATTCACGCTTCTATGGTTGTTGGACGCCAGAGAGAAAAATCCGGCAGATCCAAGAATTATAATTGATATCAGGAAATAATATTAACCCGGCAACAAATATATCGTATTCAGCCATTGCGTGCCGGTTCGCTGCAAGGCGGCGAAATGCCCCTGTAGTCATTCTACAGCAAATTTCGCCAACGCAGTCAGCGGGACGGCACGCAATGGCCTGTCCTTTGATTTCAATCTGTTAGGGACTTCAGGCCTGCGCCGGCACGGCGTTGCGGCGCTTGACAATGGAATCACCATTGCCTGCGCACCGCGCCTTGCTCCAGCACAGGCCTGAAGTCCTGAATACGATATATATTGTTGCCGGGTTAATAGTATCATGTATCGTTACATAACTGATTCTGAGGCGCCCTGATGGAGATACAATCTGAGATCGAGAGGATTCTGGAAGCAGGGTTACACCTGCAACATCTGGAGGTCATCAATGAGAGTGGTGGGCACAATGTGCCAGAAGGTTCGGAAACGCACTTCAAACTGGTGATGGTGTCCAGCGATTTTGATAACATGCCCTTGGTGGCGCGTCACCGCAGGGTCTATGAATTGCTGGGTGGCCTCCTCAAGGGAGGGGTACATGCCCTGGCCATACATGCCTTGACGGCGCAGGAATGGCAGGAGAGGCATGGCGATATCCCCCTGTCACCTCCTTGTCTCGGTGGGGAGGGGAAGCAGGCCGGTCGACAGCGGAAACACTGATTATTCAAGCGAGAAGGAACAGAAATGGCATCAGATGTAAATGATTTGAGTATTAACTATACCGAGGACGGCATCGACGTCGTCAAGGAACTGGATAAAATTGTTTTGACCAAGGGCGCCTGGGCCACCCTGATCTACCGTTATCAGGACTGGGATCGCGCCAAGGAGGCCTACGGGCCGGATAAATATACCATCAGGCGTTATCAGAAGCGCAATGGCGAATACATGCAGAAATCGAAATTCAATATCTCCAGTAAGGACCAGGCGCAAAAAATCATCGCCGCCCTGCAGCAGTGGATAGGTGAGGAAGGCGCATAAGCGCCATGCTCTGCTTCAATTCTGAGATTGCAACAGAATTTCATTCTAATACAATAAGATAGATCCTTCAAGGGGCCCTTTGCCGGCCCCGTCTCTTTTCCCTGTATAGGCCTGCTCTGCGAAGTTTAAGCTAGCCGTCTAATTATCCGATATTTACTTGTAACCAGGTTCCTTCTTCCAGATGCCTCGAGGGCCTCTGATGGCCTTCCACAATCGAGGAAATTATGAATATGGGTGAAACCCGCGGCCCGGGCCATGGCAAGATCAGCCTTGTGGCGGGCAGGGCAATCAATCAGCCTGACAGGATCGTCAGCGCCTGCACGGCGATTACCTCCCGCTATGCCGCTTCTTTTCTGGCTATCCTGTTTCCAGATGACAAGCATGCACCTGCGCCGTCTCCGGAGGAGAAGTGGGCAGTGTATACAGAAGATCCGTTTGCCAACAGCCTGTCCTGGCCGGGGATGAGGCAGGAGGATCTCGTGGAGCGATACATTGAGCGCGTGACGGACTGGCTCGAAAATGCATTGCGGCATCCAACCATATCGGAGGACGAGGCGCCACAAGAATCTTCGGATTGTCTTTCATTGCTCAATGAAACCGAACTCGAAGAGACACTGGCGGTTTCCAGTCTGGTTGAAAAGCTGTCCCAGCGTTTTAGTGATGAACTCTATTGCATGGAGCAGCGTTTTACCCATCTCTTCCCCAATATTGTTGTCGATATGGATAAGCTGCCATTTGGCCCGGAAAACCTTTGCCGGGCATTTCAGGGGCTTCTGGAGCGTCTGGATCTCGATCTCGAGAATTGTCTCTACCAGTTCAAGCGGCTGGACAAGGTGCTGACGAAGACAGCCGGCGACTATTTTCACGATATCAATGCGCTCTTGATCGCGGAGGGTATCATGCCCGAACTCAAGCGCAAGGTGATCAAGTGTGAAGACCATGAAAGGCCTGTTGCCAGTGCGGCCTCTAGTGGATACGAGGAAGTGGTTTCTTCGCACCACCACATTCACTCTCAAGAGCCCATGACTCAAACCGATGCGCAGATGTACCAGGCCATTCAGCAATTATTGGCGCTCGGTATTCCGCCAACGGTGAGTAGCGGGGGGCAAGTGGTCTGTGAACCGCGTGGCAGCGGCAATATGTTTTCCATTACGCCCAAACTGCTGGACAGTCTCACCCAACTGCAGGAAGGGCGGGTGACGTCGGCAGTCTCCGGCGTGCCGGGGCTATCCCTGAAGGAAAAAGTCAATGCCGTATTGACAATGAACGCTGGCGCAGGGCAGGGAGCGGCGCTCAACCAGATAGACAATGACACCATCGACGTAATCAGTATGATTTTTGATCTGATACTGGACGACAAATCCCTGCCTGATTTCGTCAAGGCGCTCATCGGGCGCTTGCAGATTCCTATTTTAAAGGCAGCCATCATTGACAGAGGGTTCTTCAAACACAAAATGCATCCGGCCCGCCAGCTCGTCAACAAGCTTGCCTACGCCGGAGTGGGCTGGAGCGAGGACAGCGAGGTGGTTCAGGATCGCCTGTATGAAAAGATGGAATCCATCGTGAGCAGGATACTCGGTGAATTTGACAGCGACATGAAAATATTTGAAGAACTACTGTCTGAATTCAGCGGCTTTATAGAAAGCGAAAAGCGGGAATTCGAACATGCACGGGAAAAACTGCATAAGGAGGCGCTTATCAAGGAGGAAAGAGAGCGGCAGAAAAGGGAAGTCGCGGGCCTGATCCTGGAGAAGGTCAAAGCTGAGCCTGTGCCTGAGGATATTATGGAATTTCTCGTCACGACCTGGAGCCAGGTCGTAGTGGCGGTGGCGATGACAGCCGGCGATGGAGGTCCAGGGCGGGAGAAGGCCTTGCAGTTCATCGATGACTTGATCTGGAGCCTGTCGCCAAAGCAGACCCGGGCGCAGCGCAAGGAGCTTTTGAAAGTATTGCCGGGGATACTGAAAGTCATGCGCGAAGGATTGGAATGGATCCATCATGACGAGGAGAGTATCAGCGCAATATTCGCCGCTCTGGAGCAATATCATGTCACTGTATTGAAGGGGCCGCCCCCGGGTCCAGAGACGGTAGCGGGATATCCATTGGATAAGATGGAGCCTGCTCAGGGGAAATCCGGCAATACGGAACAGAAGGCCATCGATCATGAAATTGCGCAGTTGAACAGCGAGATCGAACTGTTGCCTGATCTGGATAGTGATGCCTATGATTTATTCAATGAAATGGATCGCAACGAGCCAGCAGGTGATCAGAGCCATTTCGAGGAGATGATGGCCGATATGGGGCTGGCGCAGGAAGATGATCCCGGCCCCCGGGTCGAAGATGAGTTTTCTGAACTGGTCAGGGGGCTGTCCCTGGGGTCCTGGCTCGAACTGAATGGTGACGATGGCAGACGAATTCGCGTGAAGCTGGCTTGGCGGGGTGACCAATTTACAAATTTCTCATTCGTGAACCGCCATTACAAGGTCGTTGCCGAGAGGCCATTCTATGTGCTGGCGGATGATTTCAGGCAGGGGCGGGCAACCCAGATCGATTCACCGGATCTATTCGATCGGGCCTTGGATGGTGTGATATCAGGCATCATGCGCGTGGTAGGTTGACGTTGAGCGCTTCGTCTAGCCCCAGAGAACACAGGAAGGGAGCTGCTGTCCTCCGCTTGGTATGCATGATGCATGGCTTAGAGAGGCAAAAGGGCGCCATTAATTTTCTACGATGAGAATTATCATGGGCCAAAATAGTCTAATTATTCATAACTGCGAAGAAAGTGGCTGGCAATTGAGGGCAGGCAGAAACAAGGAGAATCTGATTAACAGGTAAATTTTCCGGGGTAGGCCGATGGTATACCCAAAAAACAGTTTCACCAGGGGCTTTTTGATAGTGGGCGTATGCAGTTTCCTTCTCATGTATGACGCAACCTATAGCAACTGGCGTTATCATCCATGCTATGCTCAGGCAATGATCGGGAGTGACTCGGTAATCAATGCGCGGGTGGGTGTTCCGGTCGAAGATGTATTGAAACTTGCCGAATACAGTGATTCAGAACACGGCGATGAAGTCAGCTATTCCGTCCATATGCTCAATACCGTGTTGTACGCCTATTTATGGGACAAGTCGCCCTATCATTATTCCGTAAAAGTATTCTATCAGTGCACCAATGATGCGCAGATGGCCAGCCTGTTTGTCAAAGACTCTGAGCAAGACGGCTGAGGCATAGTATCCCACCATCGCCTGCAGCTCGCGCTTCCTGCTATGATATTAACCCGGCAACAATATATATTGTTGCCGGGTTAATAATTTCCGGCATCTTGTCGCATGAACGATGCGCAGCGGAATCAGGGCAGCGGGAATATGAAGTCGGCGGGAGTGAGCATATGGATGGAGGAAAGGAAAAGAGCCTGGAACCGGGGCGGACGGATGCCCTGCTGATCGTCGACGTGCAGAACGATTTCCTGCCGGGGGGCAGTCTTGCAGTCCCCCACGGAGAGGAAGTCATTCCCCCTCTCAATACTTACATTCAGGAATTTCACCGCAGGCATTTGCCCATCGTCGCAACGCGCGACTGGCATCCGGAGAAGCATTGCTCATTCCAGTCCCAGGGGGGGGCGTGGCCGCCTCATTGCGTTCAGGAGACTGAGGGTGCGCGTATCAGTCCGGAACTCCAGTTGCCGAAAGACGCCATACTCATCGCCAAGGGCGCCCAAAAGGACAAGGATGCCTATTCCGGCTTCCAGGATACGGAATTGGAGTCGTTCTTGCGCCGGTGGGGTATAGGGCGGCTGTTCATCGGCGGCCTTGCTACTGATTACTGTGTGCTGAAAACAGTTCTCGATGCCCTGGAGCGCCGTTTTCGTGTGTGTCTGCTCAGTGACGCCATCCGTGCGGTGGACGTGAGGCCCGGCGATGGTAAAAGGGCGCTGGATGAAATGCGCAAGGCGGGTGCGCATATTATTACCCTTGAACATTTGTCATGAAGGCTATTGGAAATGACCCCTTACTGACTGATTTGTATCAGTTGTCCATGCTGCAGGGCTATCTTGAGCAGGGCATGGAGGAGGTCGCTGTTTTTGAGTTTTTCGTGCGCAAACTGCCGCCTGAGCGCCGCTTCCTGCTGGCCGCCGGGCTGGAGCAGGTGTTGGATTATTTACTGAATCTGTCATTCTCCACTGACGATCTGGCCTGGTTGGAGGCGTCTGGGAGGTTTTCACCGGCGCTTATCGCTTATTTGCAGGACTTCAGATTTACGGGCGATGTACATGCCATGCCCGAGGGCACCCTTTTTTTTGCGGATGAACCTATCCTGCGCATTACGGCGCCCCTGCCACAGGCGCAGCTGGTGGAAAGCCGGGTGATCAATCTCCTTCATTACCAGACATTGGTGGCCTCCAAGGCCGCCCGCTGCGTATTGGCGGCGCCGGAGAAATTGCTGGTCGATTTTGGCATGCGCCGCGCTCACGGTAGCGAGGCGGCCCTGCTCGCGGCGCGCGCCTGCTATATTGCCGGCTTTGCCGGCACATCGACGGTCAGCGCTGCGCCATCCTTCGATATTCCGGTTTTCGGCACCATGGCCCATTCCTTCGTGCAGAGTCATGACGACGAAAGCCAGGCCTTCGAGCATTTTGCCCATACCCAGCCGGATAATGTCGTGCTGCTCATCGATACCTATGACACGGAGCGCGCCGCTGAATATGTCGTGGAACGGGTGGCGCCGCGGCTCCGGCGTGCCGGCATTCGCATCAAGGCAGTACGCCTGGACAGTGGCGATCTGGCCATGCATGCGCGTAAAGTACGGCGTATTCTGGACGAGGGAGGCTGCCCGGAGATCAGGATTTTCGTGAGCGGTAACCTGGATGAATACGAACTGCAGTCCTTGCTGGGCAAGGAGGCGCCCATCGATGGTTTTGGGATAGGCACCCGTTTGACCACGTCCGCCGACGCACCCTATCTGGACTGTGCTTATAAGTTGCAGGAATATGCCGGCCGCCCGCGGCGCAAGAAATCCGAAGGCAAGGCCACCTGGCCAGGCAGAAAACAGGTATTTCGCCGTTTTGACGAGACTGGAAAGCTGGCTGGAGACACCCTGGCTCTCGAAGATGATAGACAGGATGGGCAGCCTTTGATCCAACAGGTCATGCGCGGGGGGGAGTTGCTCTACGCGAGAAAGGATCTGGAGGCGATCAGGCTTTATGCGCAAAATCAGCTTGCGGGACTGCCCAGCACCTTACGTTGTTCGGAGGGGCGCCATACCTATGAAGCCGAGGTGTCGCCAGCGCTGGAAGCGCTGGCCCGGAAAATTGACTCGGCGCGCACCGTCTGACCGTGAAGCCCGTTTTTGTGTGATGATTCCGCGCCTTCCATCTGCGGCAACCATGACGGAGCGGCTATGATTGTTCGGTAATAATTTTGACATCAGCAGGTTAAATCTGATATTTATCAGCCTGCGCGGTGAAAATCGATAACTGAAATATTCTGAGGACCCATTAAATTATGAGCAATGAAGAAAAGGAAACTCTCGTCGTCGCCTCCAAGCTGAAGAACTATATCCGCGGCAAGTCGGGCATGAATACTTCCGCCAACGTCATCGACGTAATCTCTGACAAGGTGAGGGAAATGTGCGACCAGGCCATTGAAAACGCCCGCAACGACAAGCGCAAGACAGTCAAGGATCGGGATTTCTGAAACCCGTAGCAAATGCGTGGAAAGGTGGCAAGGTGGCTGCCGAACCTCACGATAACATGCCGGAAATTCAGGCCAATCAGATCTGAAACAGGTGTTTGCAGCAAATTTCCTAATCGATATTGTTTGTTCAGGGAAGCCCACCAAAAGACTCGGATATATTGCTGACCGTTCAACAGCCCCGTTGCGCCAAGAGAGCAAGCAGCGCGGTGTGCCTGACGGGTTTCCCGTCTGCCGGAGCCCTGCAAGGGCGAGACCACTTAAAATCGAAACTTTGATGGAAAATAAAAAGCACAGTTATTCTAAAGAAGACCTCATCCTGTGCGGAGAGGGTAAATTGTTTGGGCCGGGCAATGCCCAGTTGCCTCTGCCACCCATGTTGATGTTTGATCGCATCATCGAGATCAATGACAATGGAGGCCAATACAAGAAGGGTGAAATCATTGCTGAACTGGATATCACCCCGGATATCTGGTTCTTCGAGTGCCACTTCCAGGGAGACCCCGTCATGCCAGGCTGTCTGGGCCTGGACGCCATGTGGCAACTGGTTGGTTTCCATCTGGCGTGGCTGGGTGGGCCAGGACATGGGCGGGCCTTGGGCGCGGCCGATGTCAAATTCTCAGGGCAGGTGACGCCGAAAAATCATCTGTTGACCTACCGGGTCAATCTTAAACGCGTCATCATGAGAAAGCTGGTGATGGGCATCGCTGATGCGTCGCTGTTCGTCGATGACAGGGAAATCTATACGGCCAAGGATCTGCGCGTCGGCTTGTTTAAATCCACGGAAAATTTCTAAAAGGGTGCCAAGTGAGAAGGGTCGTAATTACAGGTATCGGTATCGTATCGAGTATTGGTAATGATAAGGGAGAGGTCCTGGATTCATTGCGGGAAGGGCGCTCCGGCATCGGATTCAGCGAGGAATATGCTGAAGTAGGCTTGCGCTCCCATGTGCATGGGCCCGTGCGTCTCAACCTTGAAGAGCATATAGACCGCAAGCTGCTGCGCTTCATGGGCGACGCGGCGGCGTACAATTATCTCGCCATGAAGGAGGCGATAGAGGACGCCGGGCTGAGCGAAGAGCAGATCTCCGATCCGCGCACCGGTATTATCGTCGGCTCGGGTGGGGCCTCCAACAAGAACTTCCTGCTGGCAGTGGATACCCTGCGCAGCAAGGGCGCCAAAAGAGTGGGTCCGTACATGGTGCCGCGCACCATGGGAAGCACCACGTCGGCCAATCTGGCGACGGCCTTCAAGATCAAGGGCGTCAACTATTCCATGAGTTCAGCCTGTTCCACCAGCGCGCATTGCATAGGCAATGCCATGGAGCTGATCCAGATGGGCAAGCAGGATATGGTTTTCGCGGGTGGTGGCGAAGAGGAGCACTGGACCATGTCCATGCTGTTCGATGGCATGAACGCCCTTTCATCTAAATACAACGATGAGCCGGAGAAGGCCTCCCGTCCCTTCGACAGCAACCGCGACGGTTTCGTCATCGCCGGTGGCGGTGGCGTAGTCGTGGTCGAGGCCCTGGAGCATGCCCTGGACCGGGGGGCGGAGATCTATGCCGAAATCGTCGGATACGGCGCGACATCCGATGGTTACGACATGGTGGCGCCCTCGGGCGAAGGCGCTGTCCGCTGCATGCGCATGGCCCTGGAAACCACGGAAGGGCCCATCGACTATATTAATACCCACGGTACCAGCACGCCCGTGGGTGACGTGGCGGAACTGCGCGCCATCCAGGCCACCTTTGGTGAAGAGCTGCCCTATATCAACTCCACCAAATCCCTGACGGGACATGCCCTGGGCGCGGCGGGCGTCAACGAGAGCATTTTCTCCATGCTGATGATGAAGCACGGCTTCATCTGCGCCTCCGCCAATGTGGAAGACCTGGATCCGGCCGCCGAGGGTATGCCCATCGTTCGTGAACTGATGGAGGACGTTGAGTTGAACCGCGTCATGTCCAACAGTTTCGGCTTTGGCGGCACCAACGCCTCGCTGGTCTTTCAGCGTTACACGGGCTGAGTGCTAACCTATGCCGATTTTCGCGATGCGCGCTTGCGTTCGTGCTCCTTCAGCAGTTTCTTGCGCAAGCGGATGTGTGAAGGCGTCACTTCCACCAGTTCATCGTCATCGATGAATTCCAGGGCCTGTTCCAGTGTCAGCTTGATGGGGGGCGTGAGGAGAATGTTCTCGTCGCTGCCCGCGGCGCGGATGTTGGTGAGCTGCTTGGCCTTGAGGGGGTTGACCACCAGGTCGTTGCTGCGTGAGTGAATGCCGATGATCATGCCCTCGTAGACTTCCTCGCCGGGCTCGATGAGCAAGCGCCCCCGCTCCTGGAGATTGAAGAGCGCGAAGGCGAGGGCCTTGCCATTGCCGTTGGCGATCAGTACGCCATTGATGCGCTGCCCGAGGCTGCCGCCTTTCTGAGGTCCATAGTGGTCGAAGACGCTGTACAGCAGGCCGGTGCCCTGCGTGGCGGTGAGAAATTCGGTGCGAAAGCCGATCAGCCCCCGTGAGGGAATGATGTAGTCGAGGCGGATGCGCCCCTTGCCGTCGGGCACCATGTTTTTGAGATCCGCGCCGCGCTCCCCCAGCTTCTGCATGACGGCGCCCTGGTGAGTTTCCTCCACATCCACCGTCAATTGCTCATAGGGCTCCTGCAGCTCGCCGTCCACCTCCCTGATGATTACTTCGGGGCGCGAGACACCCAGCTCATAGCCTTCACGGCGCATGTTCTCGATCAGAACGGATAGATGCAACTCGCCACGCCCGGAAACCCTCAGCTTGTCCGGATCCTCCGTGTCCTCCACCCGCAAGGCCACGTTATGGATCAACTCCCTGGCGAGTCTGTCGCGGAGCTGACGGGAGGTGATGTATTTGCCGTCCCGCCCGGCGTAGGGTGAATTATTGACCTGAAAAGTCATGCTGACCGTGGGCTCGTCCACCGACAGGGGGGGCAAGGACTCCACTGCGTTGGGGTCGCACAGGGTATCGGAGATCTGCAGGCCGTCCACACCCGTGAAGGCAATGATGTCGCCCGCCATGGCCTCGGGCACTTCCTGGCGTTCCAGGCCCATGAACCCCATGACCTGCAGAATGCGCGCATTGCGGCGCTCGCCGTTTCTGCTGACGATAACCACCGGGGTGTTGCTTTGGACACGTCCGCGCTGGATACGGCCAATACCGATGACGCCCACATAACTGTTGTAGTCCAGGGATGTGACCTGCATCTGGAAAGGCGCCTCGCGATCCACCTGCGGTGGCGGCACATGATCGATGATGGCCTGGAACAGGGGAGTCATGTCGCCTTCCAGTCTGCCTTCTTCCAGGCTGGCGTAGCCCTGCAGGGCGGAACAGTAGACGACAGGGAAATCGAGCTGTTCGTCCGTGGCGCCGAGGCGGTCGAAGAGGTCGAAGGTCTGGTCCATCACCCAGTCGGGGCGGGCGCCGGGACGGTCGACCTTGTTGATGACCACGATGGGCTTGAGGCCCCTGGCGAACGCCTTCTGGGTGACGAAACGGGTCTGGGGCATGGGGCCATCGACGGCGTCCACCAGCAACAGGACCGAATCCACCATGGACAACACCCGTTCCACTTCGCCGCCGAAATCGGCGTGCCCCGGCGTGTCGACGATATTGATGCGGTAGCCGTTCCAGGTGATCGCCGTGTTCTTGGAAAGAATGGTGATGCCTCGTTCCCTCTCCAGGTCGTTGCTGTCCATGATGCGTTCGTGGTCCTGTTGTTTCAGGGTGCCGGACTCCTGCAGCAGGCGGTCGACGAGGGTGGTTTTTCCATGGTCTACATGGGCAATGATGGCGATGTTTCTAATGTTTTCAATCACGAGGCAAAATCCGGAATAATGGCTAAACGGTCAATTATAGTATAAATTTGTTGGCTTATCATAAATTTATGCGGTTTTCATGAAAAGGGTATATGTCGCGGCCAATCTGCAGGATGCTTATCTCCTCGCTCACCAGTTGGGAGAGGCAGGCATCGCCTGCCATATATTCAATGAAAACATGCAGGGTGGCCTGGGAGAACTGCCGTTCACCCATGTCTGGCCCGAGCTGTGGATCGTTGATGAGCGTGACGAGCGCCGGGCACTGGAGATGATCCGGGCGTTTGAAAGACCGGGCGCGGAAGGTCCGCCCTGGACATGTCCCGCATGTATGGAGGAGAATCCATGCAATTTTGCTGTATGCTGGCGCTGCGGTCATGAGATCCCGCCGCGGTGACATTGGGCCAGCCCCGGTCTTTTTTATCCCTTAAGGAAGTTGGAAAATATGTCAGCTGCAATCCGCATCAGCGATGCGCACAAGCGCTATGGCGAGGTCCATGCCCTCGATGGCGTCGACTTGGAAATCAGGCAGGGTGAATTTTTCGGTCTTCTGGGCCCCAATGGGGCCGGCAAATCCACCCTCATCAATATCATCGCCGGCTTGACCCGCGCCGACCGGGGAAGTGTGACCGTCATGGGACATGACGTGGTCACGGAATACCAGCATGCCCGCCAGTCCATCGGTGTCGTACCCCAGGAACTGGTCTTCGACCCTTTCTTCACCGTGCGCGAAGTCCTCAGGATACAGTCCGGCTATTTCGGCTTGGGAAAGGAAAACAATGACTGGATCGATGAGCTATTGAGCGCACTGCACCTGGAAGACAAGGCGGACACCAATATGCGCGCGCTGTCCGGGGGGATGAAACGCCGTGTCCTGATCGCCCAGGCCCTGGTGCATAAACCGGCCGTGATCGTCCTGGATGAGCCCACCGCCGGGGTGGATATCAAGATCCGCAACCTGTTGTGGGCTTTCATCCAGCGCCTGCATGAAAAGGGGCAGACCATTGTGTTGACCACCCATTACCTGGAAGAGGCAGAGTCCATGTGCGAACGTATCGCCATTCTCAACCATGGGCGTATCGTGGCTATCGATACCAAGCACGAACTCCTGAACAGCCACTTGGCAAAGTCTTTCACCATCAGCCTCACCTGCAGGGATACGGTTCGTCATATCCCCGAGGCGCTGGCGGGCAAGGTGACGGCCCAGCAGGACAACTGGCTGGCAATGGAATTGAACAAGGATGTGGATACCATCACCGACATTCTCGAAGGCCTGCGCGCCGCCGGTATCGAAGTAACGGACATACACACCGAGCGCCCCGACCTTGAAGATGTGTTCCTGAAATTGACCTATGGAAACGAAAATGCGCTATAAAGGCTTTCAGACCCTGTTCTACAAGGAGATCCTCAGGTTTCACAAGGTGTTCCTGCAGACTGTGTTGGCGCCCGTCGTGACCACGCTGCTTTATTTGCTGGTGTTCTCCAATGCTCTGAGTGAACACGTCAAGGTATTCGGCGCCATCGACTACACGGCCTTCCTGGTGCCTGGCCTGGTGATGATGACCGTGATTCAGAATTCATTCGCCAACAGTTCGTCCAGCCTGATACAGTCCAAGGTCACGGGCAACATCGTCTTCGTATTGCTGGCGCCCCTGAGTCATGTGCAGTTTTATCTGGCTTTTGTCCTCGCGGCCATGGTGCGCGGACTGGTGACGGGTGTTGGCGTCTTTCTGGTGGCGGTCTTGTTCGTGTCCCTCCCGCTGGAGAATCTGTGGTATGTCATCATTTTCGCCTTGCTGGGGAGCGCCATCCTGGCAACGCTGGGCATCATCGCCGGCATCTGGTCCGAAAAATACGACCAGCTGGCCGGTTTCCAGAATTTTTTCATCATGCCCCTGACCTTTCTCAGCGGGGTTTTCTACTCCATCGATGCCTTGCCCCCATTCTGGCAGGTCCTGTCTCATGCCAACCCTTTTTTTTACATGATCGATGGGTTCCGCTATGGATTCTTTGGCGTCTCCGACGTGAATCCCCTCTACAGCATACTCATCGTCCTGTCCTTCCTCGTGATCTGTTCTTCCCTGACGGTCTTCCTGCTCAAGCAGGGCTATCGACTGCGGGATTGAGCGCCGGTATCTTTGATGAAGACCCAGGGTGTTTGGACAGCGTCCGCATGTAAGCGCTTTCATGTGCTTCCGGCATATATATTATGAAGTATTTTCCCTTTATGTAATTGGCCAAATTATATATTATTGGACGATAATGACTGATGAAATTGATAGGAAAAACAATAATAATTTATTATCAGATCATTAGATAATGATTATAAAGGGGAGTGTAACCTAAAGCGTAATCCCCGCAATATGGGAGTAACCTTCCTTCAACAGAGGGTGAAGTGTCTTCAACACCAGAATACCCGATATGAGTGTTCCGCAGGCCATCACCATGGAATTCTCTCCGGTATTCGTCATGTGTGAGGAACGAGCATGGAAAAACGAATGTCAACCGTAAAGGCAGGCAAGGCGATACTCTGCCTGACGTTACTGTTTCTGATCAATGCCTGTGCCACCACTGGGTCAGAGGAGGCAGTGACTGCCGAAACCCTTACTGAAACCACACAGGAGACAAGCACGGTCAGCGAGGCCCCTGATACGGAAGTGGCGGCCAGCGTAGAGGAAGAAAAGGAAGGGATCGATTTCATCCTTGCGGCGCGATTTGGCCATTACCAGGTGGTAGAGCACAATCTCTACCAGGGCGCCGATATCAACCAGCAGGACGAATTGGGGAACACGGCTCTGATCGCCGTCGCAGCCACAGACAAAAAAAATGTCATGGAACTCCTCGTGGAGCGGGGGGCCGATGTACATATGGCGACCAACGATGGCACGACGGCGCTCATGAATGCCGCCGCCAGCGGACGTTTCGAAAATGTAAAGTACCTGTTGGATGCCGGGGCGCAAATCAACCGTACCAATCACGATGGTGAGTCGGCATTGGTCTATGCCATCAAGTTCGGTCACAAGGATATCGTGGACTACCTCTTGAAGAACGGGGCCGACGCCAATATCTATGACCAGGACCAAATCAGGGCCAACAACCGTTTCACGCCCCTCATGATTGCCGCGGAATATGGTTATACCACGCCAGATGACGCCACCATCATACGCAGATTACTGGCCCACGGCGCCGATCCCAAGGTGCACCGCAACAATGGCGATACGGCGCTGACCATCGCCACCAGGAACCGCCATGAGGCCATCGTCTCGGAGTTGGAGAAACATGGGGCCCGTGATGAAACGCCCTATGCCAGCCTGACCGCTGAGGACGCCCTTTTGAAGGCCGTCAAGATAGACGATGTGGCCAAGGTCAGGGAACTGCTCGATACCGCAGCCGATCCCAACTACCGTGAGACGCTGACGGGGGTAACACCCCTGTTGATGGCCTCCTACTACGGTAATCCGGGTATCGTGAGGATGCTCATCGAGAAGGGCGCCGATATAGACGATGTGCCCTGGGGCCTCACGGAGCAGCGTATCAATGCCTCGAGTGTGCCGATCAACGACCGGGAACTGATGCGCATCGCTGCACGCGGCGACACGGCGTTGATCACAGCGATACGCAGGGAACACACACGTTCGGCACTGCTGCTTCTCGAACATGGCGCCGATGTACTGCAGCCCAATCACAAGGCCGAGACGCCGGGCTACTTCGCTGCCAGAAAGGGCAACGACGCCGTCATGCGCAGCCTGCTGGACAAGGGGCTGAATCCCAACCTGGGGCACTATGAGCAGGTTCTGGACTATTTCTCGGACAAGATCATTCACGAGGAAGATACCCGGCCCCTGTTGATCGAAGCCGCGGACCTCGGGCACGTAGAGACGGTCGAGGCGCTGCTGGACGGGGGCGCCGACCCCGACCTTCAGGATGCCCAGGGCAGGACCGCATTGTTTCTTGCCGTATCCCAGGGCCATACCGATACGGTGAGCGCCTTGCTGGAGCAGGGAGCTGATCCCGATTTGAAGGAGGCCACGGGCAAGGCGCCCTTGATGATGGCCGCCAAGAACGGATTCAGAAGGATCGTCACGCTGCTACTGGAGCATGACGCGGATATCAATGCCATCGAAGACGATGAGCAGCGATTTGGCGAGGTCAGCAGCCAGATGACCGCGCTGGCTTATGCCGTGCGCGGCGGCCATACCGCGATTGTCGGTATCCTGCTGGGACACGGCGCGGATCCCTCGTTGCGCAATCACGATGGCGAGACCGCTTTCGACATTGCCAGGAAAAATGGTTACGACGATATCCTGGAGATGCTCAATGAGCCATCCTCCTGAAGGGACGTCAGTCGCGGGCCCCTGATATCACAAAGGCCTCATTGACCATGCGAATGGTTCCGTCCTCCGCCTCGTAGGCCCTGGCCGCCTCTGTCATGGCGGACCACACGGCCTCCCGGGTGTCTTCATCGTGCCCAGACATCAGCGCGATGACGGGCGCGCTGATGTCCCGTGTGAATTCAGTATAGGCCTCGGCGCCAGGTACGGAGAAGACGACCTCTATGGACTCACAGCGCACGCTCTGAAAACCCGCCACCTGGAAGGCCTGAATCAGGGAGTCTGTATCGGAGAGTATGAACGGATTGGGTGTGCCAGGTGGCGGTGGCGGTATACGCAGCTTTTCCCGCACCACTTTCATGGAAAGGCTGATGGAGGGTACCTTGTCCGGTGTGGACCATACCGCCGCCGCAAAGCGGCCGCCCCGGATCAGCCGATGATTGATATTTTTCAGGGCAATGTCCAAAGCGGGGAAAAACATCAGCCCCCAACGGCACAACACGGCGTCGAATTGGCCATTGACTCCCTGCAGGGATTCGCCGTCCATTTCCTGGAAGGCCAGATTCCGCAGGCCCGCCGCGCGCGCGCGTTTCTCGGCAATGGCCAGCATGTCACTTGCCTGATCGGTGGCCAATACGTGTCCGCCAGGCCCGACCCGTTGCGCGGCGGACAGGGCCGGTTCACCGATCCCCGTGGCGATATCCAATACGCGATGGTTTTCCTGCAGTTGCGCCATATCCATCATGCGCTCGCTGACCTGCCGGGCGCCTGCTTCCAGGGTGCTCCACCATCTTTCCCAGCCCCTGGAAACCGCATTCCAATCCGAGCGCTGGCGCATCTTTATCGTTTCATTGTCGGGGTGCTTGTCAGTCATCGTTCGAGTGTCCTGGTTGATTGTCACCCGAACCCAGGGTTCGGGTGACACCTTGACGGAGTACTGTATGGAACCATAACAAAATCACGCCCGGAAGGCTACGAGGCTCTTTCTCCTGATGCTAAAGAAAACAGCCGCTTATCCGATAACTCTGTTGATAAATCGAGCAATTCTGGAAGAGTGGGCCAAGCGCCCGGCATCTGCGATAAAAAACCGGCGCATGCTGGCCGGCAAATAATATGCAAAGCATCGAGGAGTATCAAACATGCAGCCTGAAGATCTTATCAAGGGGTCAATCCGCCTCATCTCCTTGCCGGAGATCTTTATCAAAATCAATGAAATGGTGGAGGATCCAGCCACATCGGCAGCGGACGTGGGCAACTATATCTGCCAGGATCCAGCACTCACCGCGCGATTGTTGAAAATCGCCAACAGCCCCCTGTACGGGTTCCCGTCACGAATCGATACGATTTCCCGCGCCATTACCATTATTGGCCTGCGAGGAATCCGCGACCTGGTACTGGCATCGTCGACCGTCGAGGTGTTTTCCAGGCTGTCATCTGATTTCATCGATATGCACAAGTATTGGCAGCACAGCCTCTACTGTGCCGTCTATTCGCGCACTCTGGCAGCGAAATGCAATGCGCTCCATGTCGAGCCATTTTTCATTGCCGGCCTGCTGCATGATATCGGGCAATTGATCATTCTTCACAAGCTGCCTGAAATGGCCCGTGAAACCCATTTCAGGGCCAAGGACAGCGGTACAGCGCTCAGCCGGATCGAACAGGAGGTCATTGGCTTCGATCATATCCAAGTGGGAGTGGAACTGCTGCGTTTCTGGCGTCTGCCTTCCGTCATTCTCGATGCCGTGGGTTTTCACCAGGATCCTGGGCAGGCCGAGGAAGTATCATTGGGCGCCGCGATAGTGCATATTGCTGATTGTTTTGCCTCGTACTCCTATCCTCTGATACCCCATGAACGTGGCAAGGCCGCCATCGAAGATGAGGTGGCGCTTCACCCCGCAGCGCTCGAAATAACGGGTTTGTCCATTGAGATCGACGAAGAAATCCGGGAAGAGGTGAGTGTACAGTTTTCAGCCATGCAGAGCGTGCTGCTGACCCAGGCAGCATAGGGCATTGCGGCGTTTCACCTGGGCATTGCTGTTTCAGGCAATGTACAATACCGGGCATGGAGAAATATTCGGGTGTGGTCTGTCTGTTGCTGGTCATATTGTTGCTGCCCAAGGACAGCGTTGCCAGTGTCAAATACCCCGGCTTTGCTGTTTTTGGTGAGCAGCCCAGGGCCGGGACATTCCTGGTGGCAAGCCGCAAGATGCGCTTCACGCGTTTCCGGGAAACGGTCATTTTTCTCACGCGCCACGACGAGAGAGGGACGGTCGGTATCATCGTCAACCGGCCTTTCGTCACGGCTGATGTCACAGAGGCGGATGCGCGCATTCCGGAATTGAAGGGATGGTGGCGCCTCTACTCGGGCGGCCCTGTTGAACCACATATTTACTCCATCCTGATAGAGTCCAGGAACAACTCTCGAAAAAGAAACTATAGCGCCACGAACCTGATGTTTTTTTCAGGGGCGGGAAATGTCGTCCGCTTTACATCCCATCGTAACTGGCGCGGCCATTACCGTGTGTATGCGGGCTATACTGGATGGTATCCTGGGCAACTGATGAAGGAAATCAGGCTGGGAGCCTGGCATGTCATGCCGGGGGATACCCGCCTCATATTCGATGGCCACCCTTCCTTCCTGTGGCAGCGTATGATCAGAAGGGTGCAGATGGAGTAAGACCTGAACCCAAGGTTCAGGTATGAGTCAGGGGGTGCGATGACGTCGCAGGTGCTCCAGCAAGGGTAAAGAGGGGTAGCCATCTGCGGGAAGATTGGCCTGCATCTGATAGGCCCGCACGGCCTTGCGGGTATGGTACCCGGGAATGCCATCGGGTGTCCCCGCATCGAAACCCTGCATATTGAGCAATTGCTGCAGTTCCTGGGTCATGTGGCGAGTCAGCCTGCGGTTGTCTGTATCGCGGCCATGAAGGATCTTTCCTCCACCTTTGATGCGGTCTGCAAGAATACCCACGGACAGGGCATAGTTGATGGAGCGGTTCCACTTCATGATCACGTTGAAATTTTCATAGACCAGGAAGGCCGGGCCCGTATGTCCCTGTGGCAAAACAATCGCGCCGGACATGTCGGCGGCAGGCAGGGGGCGGCCGTCGGCCCGCCTTACGCCTTGCCCAGCCCAGAAAGCGATGGGTTTGCGGAAGTCCAGGCGCGCGTTGTTCCAGTCGAAATTCGCGGGCAGGCGCACTTCACGCCCCCAGCGCTCACCTCTTTGCCAGCCGATGTTGCTCAGATAATTTCCGCCTGATGTAAAGACGTCGGAGAGATTCCGCCAAACATCCTTTCTCCCGTCTCCATCGCCATCGAGCGCATTGTCGAGAAAGGTTGAGGGGAGGAACTGCAACTGGCCGATGGCGCCCGCCCAGGAGCCTTTCATCTCGTCTGCCGCCACATGCCCCTCGTCGATGATCCGCAGGGCATCCAGCGCCTGGGCGCGGAAGAAGCTGTCCCGGCGTGGATCAAAGGCCAGCGTGATCAGCGCATCCACTGTGGGGAATTTTCCCAGGTAGGAGCCAAAGTTGGTCTCCAGGCCCCAGAAGGCCACCAGGTAGCGGGGGGGTACGCCAAACTGTCTTTCTGTCCGTTTCAACAGGGCCTGGTGCTGCTTCAGGAGCTTGCGACCCTTTGATATGCGGCCAGGGGTCACGCGTTTATCAAGATAGTTCCAGAAGGTTTCGGTAAACTCCGGCTGACGCCTGTCGAGTTCAATGACGCGCTCGATGGGTTGTACATCAGTGAGTGCCGCATTCAGGGTTGCCTGCGAGATACCCTTGCTGGCGGCTTCCGTTTTCAGCTCCTCCAGCCATCGTGCGAAATCATCACTGGCCTGGACAGCAGGGAGTGTGGCGAGAGCCAGCAGTAAGGATGTAATCTGCGTGGTCTTGATGCATGCAAATTTTGTGGAACCCTTGGGCATGGCAATGCAGCTCGAAAATGAAATGTGTGCGAGGTACTATTACAGCACATCGTGCAAAATTCAAGCATGATGCCGACTGTTTTGATAACTCCCGAGGCAACTGAAGCAGAACGTATCATGAGCAACTGGTATGTCTACATCATCAGATGCGCCGACAGCAGCTACTATACCGGGATCGCAACAGATGTGGCGCGGCGTATCGGAGAACACAATGCAGGGTGCGGGACAGGCGCAAGATACACCCGTGGCCGGCGCCCCGTGAGCCTGGTCTATCAGGAGAAACATGCATCAAGGTCGAGCGCCTGCAAGCGTGAATTCGAAATCAAGCGTCTGAGCCGCAAAGAGAAGGAAATTCTCATTGGCGGAGGATGAAAGGCTCGTAAATTTTCCACAACAGGACTACCATATAGGAAATGGACAGGCCATGAGGCGGGAAGCGCGGATGATAGAAAAAATCATATCGGGTGGACAGACAGGCGTGGACCGCGCGGCGCTGGATGTGGCGCTGGAGCAGGGAATTGCCTGCGGGGGCTGGTGCCCGGCCGCGCGGCAGGCGGACGACGGGCCGATTCCCGCAAAATACCCGCTGCGGGAAACCGCGGATTTCGATCATACGGTACGCACGGAATTCAATACGCGGGACAGCGATGGAACCCTGGTTCTCAATCGTGGAAGCCTGCATGGAGGGACGGCCTATGCCGTGGAAATGGCCAGACACCTCGGTAAACCCGTTCTGGTCGTGGATGTAGAGGCACCGCTTCCCATGGAGGAAATCCTGGGGTGGCTCAAGGCGCACCGCATTCGCACCTTGCATGTCGGCGGTCCTCGTGAATCGAGCCGTCCCGGCATCTACGAACAGGCCGCTTTACTCATCCGTGACATATTGCTTGCGGCGCGGCAATGAAGACCATGATTGGCCATGGGTGATATCCTGCAGTTCAAAAAGCCATCCCTGGCGGAGAAGCACAAGGGAAAGACCTTGTGCAGCCGTGGCTTTCACAAGTGGCGCATCTTGCAGGAAAAGCAATTTGACGTAAAACAGGGAAAGCTTGTGACCTTGTATCGATGCAGCCGCTGTGGCAAGACCAAAACAGAGGGCAGCTGATGATGCATACTGACACGAAGGCATTGGTATTTTGGAATTTCTGACGGACTATGGCCTGTTTCTGGCCAAGACGCTGACCATCGTCATCGCGCTGGTGGCCGCAGTGGCGGCCACCATGGCCGTTGTTTCACGTCAAAAGCAGGATGCGCGCGACGCTCTCAAGATCAGGAAGATCAATGACAAATACGAGGACATGGCCTATACCCTGAAGCAGGAAATTCTGGACAAGAATGCCCTGAAACAGTTAAGCAGGGAGTACAAGGCGCGCCGCAAGAAAAAGCCCGGCACAGAGCAGCGGGAGCGGGTCTATGTGCTGAATTTTGAAGGCGACATCAAGGCCTCGGCGGTTTCCTCCCTGAGAGAGGAGATCACGGCGATTCTCACCGTGGCCAGGCCGGGGGACGCCGTTTTTCTGCGTCTGCAGAGTGGCGGAGGGATGGTGCATTCCTACGGCCTGGCGGCATCGCAGCTGATGCGCATCAGGGAAAAGAACATCCCCCTCACGATTGCCGTCGACAAGATCGCCGCCAGCGGCGGTTATATGATGGCCTGCGTGGCGGACCGCATATTGGCGGCGCCCTTCGCCATTCTGGGTTCCATTGGCGTGGTGGCCCAGATACCCAATTTCAACCGCCTGCTGAAAAAACACGATATCGATTTGGAACTCATCACTGCCGGAGAGTACAAACGCACATTGACCCTTTTTGGAGAGAACACCGACAAGGCGCGGCGCAAATTCAGTGAGGATATCGCCGACACCCATGAGTTGTTCAAACAGTTCATCATGGACAACCGCCCCGTAGTGGACATCGAGAAGGTCGCCACGGGAGAGCACTGGTTTGGCACACGGGCCAGGGACCTCAAGCTGGTGGATGAACTCAAGACCAGTGATGACTGGTTGCTGGAGCAGAGCAAGGACAAGGATCTCTATGAAATCACATACCGCGGCAGGCGGCCCCTCATGGCGCGCCTGTTCTCGGGCATGGAAAGTCTGATGGAGCGCACTGCGTGGTGGGACAAGGGGAATATGCAGCGTTTCATGTGAGAGAGTATTGAAGGTTGGTGTCGAGCGCAGAGAAGCCGGACCTGAATTTTCCATATATTCTGTGTTTGGGGCAGAGCTATGAGTGAAGCAGATAAGGACTTCATGTCCAACATGTTGTTATTCGTGGAAATCATGTGGGTTTCCGGCGTTGCGGTCATCTTCATACTCTATTTTGTCGTGAAGTATCGTATCAAAAAGAGCAGGGAGGCCGAGTCCCGGTCGCAAAAAGAGGAGAAGGCAGACTGAGTCAGCCGGCCCGCAACATGGAAGGACTGCGCCGCATTCTGGGACGCATTGACGGCAAAGGCTACAAGGCCTACAAGGACATTGCCGGTGTTTACGGGGATGAGCGCCTGACATTGTATGTCGATCATGTGCAGGGGGACCCCTTCGCCGCGCCTTCCAAGGTGCGCTGCCGAATTCCGCGGCAGCGGGCCGCGCTGCCCGCCTCTCTGTTCGACAATCCGGTTCGCAAACTGGCCTTGCAGGACTTTCTGGCGCGACAGGTGCGGCATGCCATACGAAAAGTGGTCAAGGGCGCGCGCGGCACAGGCAAGAGCGGCCTTATCGATGTGGATGCCGGTGGTCAGGAAGTGCTGGAGCGTACTGCCGTGGTGCTTCGTCCCGAGTGGGTGGAGGTGCGCCTTGAAGTCGGGCTGCCGGGGTCCGGGCGTTCCATACTGGGGCTCCAGGCCATCGAGATGTTGTGCTGCGAATTGCCTGAAGTAGCCGCGCAGGGCTTGATTTGGCGCAATCTTCCCCATGATGCCGCGCGCCACTTCGTGGACTGCGTGGAGAACCAGGAATACATTCGCGGTCAGCTCCGGCAACAGGGGCTGGTTGCCTTCGTGGCTGACGGCGCCTTGTTGCCACGCAAGAGCGGCGTGAGTGATCTGCCTCTGGAAGCAGACTCCGCCGTATTGTTCCGCTCTCCCGAAAGTATGCGGGTCACGCTGGAACTGCTGCATCCCCTGCCGGGCGCGGGCGTTGCCGGGCGGCGGATTTCGGGCATGGGGGTTCCGGCTGGTGTAACCCTCATCGTCGGGGGAGGGTATCATGGCAAGTCCACACTGCTGCAGGCCCTGGAGCGCGCCGTTTATCCCCATATCCCCGGGGATGGGCGCGAGTACGTCGTGACCTGCCGCGATGCCGTCAAGGTCTGCGCCGAGGATGGGCGCCGTGTGACCGGGGTGGACATCAGCCCTTTCATCAACAATCTGCCTTTTTCACGCGGCACCCGCGCCTTTTCCAGCGACAGGGCCAGCGGCAGCACCAGCCAGGCGGCCAGCCTCATGGAAGCGCTGGAGGTGGGCGCCAGCGCACTGTTGATGGATGAGGATGCCTCCGCCACCAACTTCATGGTGCGTGATGCGCGCATGCAGGCCCTGGTTCACAAGTCGTGCGAGCCCATTACGCCTTTTGTGGACCGTGTCCGCGAACTGTATGCCGCTCATGGCGTCTCCACCGTGTTGGTCATGGGCGGCTGCGGAGACTATTTCGAGACAGCGGACACGGTGGTGATGATGCGCGAATATGTGCCGGTGGATGTGACGCGCAGGGCCCGTGAGATTGCAGCGGAGATTCCCACACAGCGTGTCAACGAGGGCGGCGCGCCGCTGCATGTTTCCATGAAGCGTATTCCAGAGGCTGGCAGCTACAGCGCTGCGCGCGGCCGGCGCGGGGTCAGGATCGATGTGCCCATGTTGCGCCATATACGCTTCGGCGCGACGGAAATAGATCTTGGCGCCATGGACCAATTAGTGGATATCAGCCAGACACGGGCCATCGCGCATGCGCTGCATCTGCTGCGCCGGTTTATGGGGGAGGGGCAGGATTTGCGCCAGCTGATGACGCGCCTGGAAGCATGCTTCGATGAACAGGGCTTGTCCTGCCTGTCACTGTATGGGGAGGTGGAGCAACACCCGGGCAATTTTGCCCGGCCCCGGAAGTACGAGATTGCCGCGGCCTTGAACCGTCACCTGACGATCCGCTTCCAATAGGGCCAGGCTTGACTTGTTGGAGGCCCGGCTCATGCCGGAGCGGCGGGGGAAAACTTTGCAATAAGCCAAGTTAGCGGATCAGGTAGGACAGGTGCATGGTGAAATTGAGCAGGGAGAGGAAGCCCAGGATGCGGATGAACAGGATGATGCCCGAACCCTGCGCCCAGGGTGGAGGACCATCCTGAAAGAGGCCGGCCCTGGTGAAATAGGCGAACATCCAGGCCAATAATTGCCGCGGTCGCTGGATGCAGACGATGCCGGCAACGAGAAAGAAAAAGGCCATGATGAAGTTCAGGACGCCATCCATGCGCCCAGTTTACATGGTGTGGCGCCTCACCGTGAATGTTATCCATGTCAAACGATCAAAATATATCCTGAATCCATGGATTCAGGCATATGGAAATATGCTCACATCCTGCAATTTGTGCTATTATTGCGCGTTTATATGCCTCGCGGATGGAAAGAGAAATAACAAACTGAAAAACAAGGTTTTTTCAAGCCGATCCCCGGATGGAAGAAATAGACCCAGATGACAGAGACGACTGCCAAAGAGATTCTCCCCACCAATATCGAAGAGGAAATGAAGCGCTCCTATATGGATTACGCCATGAGCGTGATCGTGGGCCGCGCCTTGCCCGACGTCCGGGACGGGCTGAAACCCGTACACCGCCGGGTTCTCTTCGCCATGCACGGGCTGAACAACGACTGGAACAAGCCTTACAAGAAATCCGCACGCATCGTCGGTGATGTTATCGGTAAATATCATCCCCACGGCGACACTGCCGTCTACGACACCATCGTGCGCATGGCCCAGCCTTTCTCCCTGCGCTACATGCTGGTGGACGGCCAGGGCAACTTCGGTTCCGTGGACGGGGATTCGCCGGCGGCCATGCGCTATACGGAAATCCGCATGTCGCGCATCGCCCATGAGATGCTGGCGGATCTGGAGAAGGAAACCGTCGACTTCGTCGCCAACTATGACGAATCGGAATTCGAGCCCCACGTACTGCCGGCCAGGATTCCCAATCTCCTGATCAACGGTTCCGCCGGGATCGCCGTGGGCCTGGCCACCAACATACCGCCTCACAATCTGACTGAGGTCATCAATGCCTGCCTGGCCCTTATCGACAATCCCGAGGCCACCATCTCGGATCTGATGGAGCATCTGCCGGGGCCGGATTTTCCCACGGCCGCCATCATCAATGGCGTACAGGGCATTCATGAGGCCTACCGCACCGGGCGGGGACGCATCTATCTACGCGCCAGGACCCATATTGAAAACATGGACGAGGCTGGCAGCCGCCAGCGCATCGTCGTGACAGAATTGCCCTATCAGGTCAACAAGGCCCACCTGCTGGAAAAGATCGCCGTGCTGGTCAAGGAAAAGCGCATCGAGGGCATCAGCGAGCTGCGTGACGAGTCCGACAAGGAGGGCATGCGCATGGTCATCGAATTGCGCCGCGGGGAAGTGGCGGAAGTGATATTGAACAATCTCTACCAGCATACCCAGATGCAGAATGTATTCGGCATCAACAACGTGGCCCTGGTGGACGGGCAGCCGCGCCTCCTCAACCTGAAGCAGATTCTCGAGGCCTTCATCAAGCACCGCCGCGAGGTGGTGACCCGCCGCACCATCTTCGAGTTGCGCAAGGCGCGCGAGCGGGCCCACATCCTGGAAGGATTGACGGTCGCCCTGGCCAACATCGACGAGATTATCGCCCTCATCAAGGCCGCGCCCAGTCCCGCCGTCGCCAAGAAGGGGTTGATGGAGCGTGCTTGGGAGGCGGGCGCCATCACCGCCATGCTGGAGGCGGCTGACGCCGCCAGTTCCCGACCCGACGGCCTGGCGCCGGAGTTTGGCCTGGGTGAAGACGGCTACCGTCTCTCGGAGCAACAGGCCCAAGCCATCCTGGATCTGCGCCTGCACCGCCTGACAGGATTGGAGCAGGACAAGATCGTCAAGGAATACAATGAGATCCTTGTCAAAATTCGAGATCTCCTGGAGATTCTGTCCAACCCCAGCCGCCTCCTGGAAGTCATCAAGGGGGAACTGGTGGAGATCCGCGATCAGTATGGCGATGAGCGCCGCACGGAGATCCTCACCACCCATCTGGACCTGACCATCGAGGACCTGATTTCCGAGGAAGACGTCGTGGTCACCCTCTCCCACGGGGGATATGTGAAATCCCAGCCCCTGGATATGTACCAGGCGCAGAAGCGTGGCGGCAAGGGCAAGACGGCCGCCAGCATCAAGGAGGCGGATTTCATCGACAAGCTCTTCGTGGCCAACACTCACGACACCATTCTGTGCTTCTCCACCATGGGCAAGGTCTACTGGAAGAAGGTCTATGAACTGCCCTCGGCCTCCCGCATCGCCCGCGGCCGTCCCATCGTCAACCTGCTGCCCCTGGAAGAGGGCGAGCGCATCAGCGCCATCCTGCCCGTGCGCGATTACGACCCGGGCAAGTTCGTCTTCATGGCCTCCGCCAACGGCACGGTGAAAAAGACCGCCCTGAGTGAGTTCTCACGCCCGCGCAGCAACGGCATCATTGCCGTGGAGCTGGTGGGGGACGATCAACTCATCGGCGCCGAGATCACCGACGGCGAGCAGGACATCATACTCATCAGCAGCGCCGGCAAGGCCATCCGCTTCAAGGAAGAGGCCGTGCGCCAGATGGGGCGCAAATCCCGTGGCGTGCGCGGCATACGCCTGCAGCCGGGGCAGCATGTCATCGCCCTGTTGATCGCCCGTGAAGGTTATGTGTTGACCGTCACAGAGAAGGGGTTCGGCAAGCGCACCCCCGTCGATGAATACCCCGTCAAGGGGCGGGGCGGCCAGGGCGTCATCACCATACAGACCTCAGAACGCAATGGCGACGTCGTCGGCGCCGAGCTGGTCAATCAGGGCGACGAGATCATGTTGATCACCAATGGCGGCACCCTGGTGCGCACCCGTGTCGATGAAGTATCCGTACAGGGCCGCAATACGCAGGGCGTGCGCCTCATCAGGTTGAGCAACGGCGAACGGGTGGTGGGCCTGGACAGGCTGGAAAGCATCGAGGAACCTGAAGAAATATCAACCTAAGTCTGCGAGGTGGAAAACGAATAATGTCACGCGTCTACAATTTCAGCGCAGGACCGGCCATGATGCCGGAAGCCGTACTCACACAGGCCAGGGAGGAAATGCTGGATTGGCGGGGCAGTGGTATGTCCGTCATGGAAATGAGCCATCGCGGCAAGGAGTTCATGTCCATCGCCGGCAAGGCGGAGGAAGACCTGCGCGAGCTGCTGGCCATTCCCGCAAACTACAAGGTGCTGTTCCTGCAGGGAGGCGCCAGCGCCCAGTTCGCCATGGTGCCCATGAACCTGCTGCGTGGCAAGGGCAAAGCGGACTACGTCAACACCGGGCAATGGTCTAAAAAGGCGATCGCGGAGGCCAGGCGCTTCTGTGACGTCAATGTCGCCGCCACCTCGGAGGACGGCGAGTTCACCTCGATTCCAGACCAGGCCGGCTGGCGGACGGACCCCGATGCCGCTTACCTGCACTACACACCCAACGAAACCATCGGCGGGGTGGAGTTCCACTGGGTGCCCGAGACGGGTGATGTGCCGCTGGTGGCCGATATGTCGTCCACCCTGTTGTCCCGTCCCCTGGATGTGTCCCGTTACGGCGTGATCTATGCCGGCGCGCAGAAAAACATCGGCCCTGCGGGCCTGACCGTGGTGATCGTGCGCGAAGATCTCATGGGTGAAGTCCTTCCCGGCGCACCCACCCTGTTCGACTATCAGGTCCTGGCCGACAGCGATTCCATGTACAACACACCGCCGACTTATAGCTGGTATCTGGCGGGACTGGTGTTCGAGTGGCTGAAACAGCGCGGCGGCCTGCAGGCCATGGCGGAGATCAACCGGCGCAAGGCCGGCAAGCTCTATGATCTCATCGACGATTCAGGCTTCTATCACAACCCTGTCGATACGGAGAGTCGTTCGTGGATGAACGTTCCCTTCACCCTGTCGGATCCGGGGCTTGATGGCGTCTTCCTGGAGGAGGCCAAGGCGGCTGGCCTGCTGACCCTGAAAGGGCACCGCTCCGTGGGGGGGATGCGCGCCAGTATCTACAATGCCATGCCGGAAGAGGGCGTGGACGCCCTGGTGAGTTTCATGCGTGATTTCGAGCAGCGTCACGGATAATCCCGGAACAGCCCGAGGCGCGGCGCTACCTGATTGACATCTACTGGATTAGGGTGATTTATTGATATGTACAAGATTCTCACACTGAACAATATCTCCGTTGCCGGACTGGAGCGACTGCCCCGAGACGACTACGAGGTGGCCTCGGAGATCCAGCATCCCGATGCCATCCTGCTGCGCTCCTTCAACATGCATGGCATGGAAATACCGGATACCCTGCAGGCGGTAGGAAGGGCCGGTGCGGGGGTGAATAATATTCCCGTTGCGGACATGAACGAGCGGGGTATTCCCGTCTTCAATGCGCCGGGGGCCAACGCCAACGCCGTCAAGGAACTGGTGGTGGCAGGCATGCTGCTGGCGTGCCGCAACATCTGCCAGGCATGGGAGTTTGCGCGCAAGCTGGAAGGTGACGACAAGACGATCCACAGCCAGGCGGAGAAGGGCAAGAAACAATTCGTCGGTTTCGAGCTGCCCGGGCGAACCCTGGGTGTCATCGGCCTGGGCGCCATCGGCATCCAGGTGGCCAATGTGGCCCTGAAGCTGGGTATGAACGTGGTGGGCTTCGATCCTGAGATCACCGTGCAGAGCGCCTGGAAACTTTCTTCCGAGGTACAGCAGGCCTCCAGCGTGGAAGACCTGCTTTCGCGGTCGGACTTTGTGACTTTCCATGTACCACTGGTTGATACCACCCGGCACATGATCAACGCCGAACGCGTCAAGGCCATGAAAAAAGGAGCGGTGATCCTCAATTTCGCGCGCGACGGGATTGTGGATGACGAGGTCGTCTGTCAGGCCATCAAGGATGGCCGGATCTATGCCTATGTCTGCGATTTCACCAATAACCTTCTGAAGAACCATGAGCGGGTGATTACCCTGCCGCATTTGGGGGCGTCCACCAAAGAGGCGGAGGACAACTGCGCCATCATGGTGGCGGAACAGGTCAGGGACTATCTGGAAAATGGCAATATCCACAATGCCGTCAATTTTCCCGAGGTCTATATGCCGCGCACGGAGGGTTTCCGCATCGCCATTGCCAATTCCAACGTGCCCAATATGGTGGGACAGATCTCCACGCTCATGGCCCGGGCAGAACTCAATATCATCGACATGTTGAACAAGTCGCGTGGCGATCTGGCCTATACCCTGGCTGACGTGGATAAGGAGATCCCGGAAGACGTGGTCGAAGGAATCAGGAATATCGATGGCGTCCTGAATGTCCGGGTTCTCTGATATTCCCTGTGAATGGACACCATACGGGCATGACAGACGAAAAGAAACTGCGGAAAATCCGCTCACGCATCGACCAGATCGACCAGCAACTGCAGGACCTGATCGCCGATCGCGCACGCTGCGCGCAGGAAGTCGCCCGTCACAAGGAGGTCGCGGAGGATACCTCCGAATATTACCGCCCGGAGCGAGAGGCGCAAATTCTGCGCAAGGTGGTTCAGCGCAACCAGGGGCCTTTGCCAGACGAAGCCGTGGCGCGCCTGTTTCGGGAAATCATGTCGGCCTGCCTGTCGCTGCAGCATCCCATGAAAGTGGCCTATCTGGGTCCGGAGGGCACCCATACCCAGGCCGCGGCCATCAAGCATTTTGGCCATGCCGCGGCGACCGTTCCCCATGGCTCTATCGATGAGGTCTTTCGCGATGTAGAGGCCAATGCGGCTCACTATGGCGTGGTGCCCATCGAAAATTCCAGCGAGGGCGCCGTCGATCATACACTGGATATGTTCATGTTCTCGCCGCTCAAGATCTGCAGCGAGATCGAGTTGCGCATCCATCACTGCCTGCTGTCGAAGGCCGGCGGCATCGATAGGATCGAATGCATCTATGGCCACCAGATGGCATTGGCCCAGTGCCGCGAGTGGCTGGATGAGCATGCTGCCCGCATCGAGAGGGTGTCGGTCAACAGTAATGCTGAGGCCGCGAGAAGGGCGGCCGGGGAGGAAGGCGCCGCAGCCATCGCCAGTGAAACCGCCGCCGAAATCTATCAGTTAAACAAACTGGCGGCCAATATCGAGGACAAGCCGGACAATACGACCCGCTTTCTCGTCATTGGACGCCAGATGCCGTCATCCAGTGGCAAGGACAAGACTTCCCTGCTGGTTTCCGCGGCCAACAAGCCCGGCGCCCTCTATCGCTTGCTGAAGCCCCTGTCCACGCACAACATCAGCATGACGCGCATCGAATCCCGGCCTTCGCGGCAGGGCATTTGGGAATATGTCTTTTTCATCGACATCGAAGGCCATATCGACGATGCCAATGTGGCGGCGGCCCTGCGGGACTTCGAAGCGGAGGCGGCCATGGTGAAGGTGTTGGGGTCTTACCCCTGTGCCGTCTTGTAGTCCGTGAAGGGCGGGATGCCCCTCACCCCAACTTCCTGGGGAGAGGAGCTTTTGCGGCACCCTCCAGGGGGAGAGGGGGTATGATTGAAAGATTCTGAAACAATAGCAGGTATGAGAAACACATGATTATCGTCATGCAATCACATGTCACCGATGAACAGGTTCAGGCGGTGGAGGAAAAGTTGCAAACCATGGGGATGCAGCCTCATGTCTCGCGGGGCATCGAACGCACCGTGGTCGGCGCCATCGGCGATGAGCGGGTGATCGACGTCGAGTCTTTGGAGGCGCTGCATGGCGTGGAAAAGGTCGTGCGCGTCATGAAGCCCTACAAAATCGTTGCGCGCGAGAGCCACGAGAGAGACAGTACCGTCAAAGTAGGTGATATCGTTATCGGCGGCAAGACCCTGCAGGTCATCGCCGGCCCCTGTTCGGTGGAGACTGAGGAACAGATGCGGGCTGCCGCGCAAGGGGTTGCCGCGGCGGGTTGCCGCATGATGCGCGCCGGCGCCTTCAAGCCACGCACCAGCCCCTATGCCTTTCAGGGCCTGGGCGTGGAAGGGCTGGAGATGTTCAGGGCGGCGGCCGGGGAGTACAATCTTCCCATCGTCACTGAACTCATGGATGTGCGCATGCTGGATACTTTCCTGTCCCATGAGGTGGACGTGATCCAGATCGGCACCCGCAACATGCAGAATTTCGACCTGCTGAAGGAGGTGGGGCGCACCCACACGCCGGTCATACTCAAGCGCGGTCTCTCAGCCACCATCAGTGAGTGGCTGATGGCGGCGGAATATATTGCGGCGGGCGGTAACCACAATATCATTTTCTGCGAGCGTGGCGTGCGCACCTATGAGGATGCCTACCGTAACATGCTGGATGTCACCGCGATTCCCGTGCTCAAGCGGGAGACCCATATGCCGGTGATCATCGATCCCAGTCACGCGGGCGGCAAGTCATGGATGGTGCCTGCCTTGTCGAGGGCCGCAGTCGCGGCGGGCGCCGATGGGTTGCTGGTTGAGATGCATCCTGTTCCAGAGCAGGCCTGGTCCGATGCAGACCAGGCCCTGAGCCCGGAGGAACTGGCCGCCCTGATGGGGGAACTGCAGGGTATCGCCGCCGTGCTGGGCCGTGATCTGTAGCACCGCCACCGGATTGGCAGGAAAACCCGTCGACTGACCGGGAAAAATATGTCGCAATCGTTTCGCATTACACAACTGACCGTTATCGGGGTCGGATTGATCGGTGGCTCCATGGCGCGCGCGCTCAAGGGCAGCGGCGCCTGTGAAAAAGTGCTGGGATGCGGGCGCAGTCTGGCCAATCTTGAGTACGCCCGGCGGTTGGGCGTTATCGACGTCATCGAGCAGGATGTTGTCAAGGCTGTGAAAGACGCGGATGTCGTGGTTGTTGCCGTGCCTCTGGGGGCAATTCCCGAACTGTTCCGGAAAATCGATGGCGCCCTCAAGTCCGGCGCCATTCTGACGGATGTAGGCAGCGCAAAAGGCCGTGTCGTTCAGCAAGCCAGGGAAACCCTTGAGCGCACTCTGGGCGCTTTCGTGCCCGGTCATCCCATCGCTGGTTCGGAGCAGAGCGGGGTGGATGCCTCCCATGCCGGTTTGTTCAAGGGACGCTGCGCCATATTGACGCCCATCCAGGAAACCACGCCGGAGGCCGTTGCAGGGACTCGCCGGTTATGGGAATGCATTGGCGCCCGGGTCTATGAGATGACTCCCGAGGCCCATGACCAGGTGCTGGCGGCAACCAGCCATCTTCCCCATCTCCTGGCCTATACCTTGATGCACACCCTGCTTCATACGGAAAGCAGGGAGCAGATTTTTCAGTTTGCCGCGGGCGGTTTCAAGGATTTCACACGTATCGCGTCCAGTGATCCAGTCATGTGGCGTGACATCTGCCTGGCAAACCGCGATGCCATTCTTGCCATGCTGCAAAAATTCAATACGGACATCGAATGTATTTCGAGGCTTATACGAGAAGGCGATAGTGAAGGCATCCTGGAATTTTTCTCCCACGCCAAGGCCGCGCGGGATCAATATATCGTGAAGGATAAAACGTGAATTGCGAAAGTGAAGTCACCTATGTCGTGGCGCCAGGCGGGACCCTGAAGGGAACCATCCGGGTGCCGGGCGACAAGTCCATTTCCCATCGTTCCATCATGCTGGGCGCCCTGGCGGATGGCGTGACGGCGATCGATGGTTTTCTGGAAGGAGAAGACAGTCTGGCGACGCTGAGGGCCTTTCAGGAGATGGGGGTGCATATCGAGAGACGCGCGCCAGGACGCGTCATCGTCCATGGCGTGGGGCTGGATGGTTTGCAGGCGCCAAACGGTCCCATCTATCTGGGGAATTCCGGCACCTCCATGCGCCTGTTGTCGGGCATCCTCGCGGCCCAGCCATTCAACACGATCCTGGAGGGAGACGCCTCTCTCATGCAGCGGCCCATGCGGCGCGTAACCCGGCCGCTGGAGCAGATGGGCGGGCGGATCATTACGACGGAGGCAGGCACGCCGCCCCTGGAAATTCGTGGCGGGCGCACTTTGCGCGGGATTCACTATAAAATGCCCGTCGCCAGCGCACAGGTCAAATCCGCACTACTGCTGGCGGGGCTCTATGCCCAGGGGGAAACCTGCGTAACGGAGCCGGCGCCCACCCGCGACCATACGGAGCGCATGCTGGAGGCGTTCTCCTGGCCCGTCGAACGCAAGGGCCGCCGCATCTGTGTCCGTGGCGGCGGTCGCCTGCGGGCTACACGCATTCAGGTGCCGGGTGATATTTCCTCGGCGGCGTTTTTCATGGTCGGCGCGGCGCTGGTTCCCGATGGCGATATCGTATTGGAACAGCTTGGCGTCAACCCTACTCGCACCGGCGTCATCAATATTCTGCGCCGCATGGGCGTGGATATCCAGTTGCTCAATGAGCGCCGGGCTGGCGGCGAGCCCGTGGCCGATATCCGCGTGCGCGGCGGTGAGCTGCGGGGGATCCGGATTCCCGAGGAAGAAGTGCCTTTGGCCATCGACGAATTCCCCGCCATTTTTATCGCCGCGGCCTGTGCCAGGGGGACCACGGTTCTCACCGGGGCAGAGGAACTGCGTGTGAAAGAGAGCGACCGTATCCAGGTGATGGCCGATGGTCTGAATGCCCTGGGCATAGGCGCGCAAGCGACGGCGGACGGCATGGTGATCGAGGGCGGTGGCCTTCAGGGTGGCGAAGTGGACAGCCACGGCGATCACCGCATCGCCATGGCCTTTACCATGGCCGCCTTGCGCGCCAAAGGGGAGATCCGGATTCTCGATTGCGCCAATGTTGCCACTTCCTTTCCCGGCTTCGTGGAGATGGCATGTCGCGCGGGAATGAGTCTCAGGGTGGAGGGCTAGGAAATGCCTGGTTCCAAAACGGACAGGGCGCCCGTCATCACCCTCGACGGGCCCGGCGGTTCAGGGAAGGGGACCGTGAGTCTCATCCTGGCCCGGCGCCTGGGCTGGCATTTTCTCGATAGTGGCGCCCTGTATCGGGCCGTGGCCCTTGCGGCGCGCCGCAGGGGGATGAAGCTGGACGATGAGGAAGCCCTCGGCCGCCTGGCCCTGGCACTCCCTGTTCAGTTTAAATATAGTGAAATCAATGGGTCGCCATCTATTCTTCTGGAAAAGGATGATGTAACTTTGGTGCTGCGCGGCGAGGCCTGCGGGGCCGATGCTTCGCAGGTGGCCGCCTTGCCCGCCGTGCGCGAAGGGCTGCTGGAGCGCCAGCGGGCCTTCAGAACGGCGCCGGGACTGGTCGCCGACGGGCGCGATATGGGCACGGTGGTATTCCCCGATGCGGACCTCAAGATCTTCCTTACCGCGACCCCGGAGGAAAGGGCCAGAAGACGCTATAAACAGTTGAAAGACAAGGGAATGGATGTTAGTCTTGTTTCCCTTTTAGAGGAGATCGAGTCCCGTGACGCGCGTGACAGCAATCGGGAAGTCGCCCCTCTGAAGCCGGCGGAGGACGCCATTACGGTGGACACGACGGGGATGGCTATCGACCGCGTGGTCGAGACCATCATGGCGCTCTGGGCTGAAGCCAGTCCCGGGCGGTGATTCATTGTCGCGACCCAGTGCGTGACATTCGGGTAGCCCTTTCTCTGGGAAGGGGTTTTTATTTAACTGTAATCTGTTCAAGCGGCCCTGAACAGTTGGGCGGCATGAGTCAGTTTTAACTATGGTTGTCAGCGGTTCCCGCTGAACTGTTGACACAGGATTAATGATCAATGAGTGAAAGTTTTGCGCAATTATTCGAAGAGAGCCTGAGCGAACAGCGTTTGCAACCCGGCACCATCGTAACCGGCACGGTGATGGAAATTCGTCCCGATGTGGTCATCGTCAATGCCGGCCTGAAATCGGAAGGCATCATCCCCATCGAGCAGTTCCTGGACGAAAACGGCCAGCCGGAAGTGGTGGTGGGCGATGAAGTGGAAGTTGCCCTCGACGCGGTGGAAGACGGCTTTGGCGCCACCCGCCTGTCTCGTGAAAAGGCCAAGCGCGCGAAACTCTGGGAAAGCCTTGAAGAGGCGATGGAGAAGGAGGAAAACATCAAGGGCGTGATCACCGGCAAGGTCAAGGGAGGTTTCACCGTGGAAATCGGCGACATCCGCGCCTTCCTGCCTGGTTCCCTGGTGGACATCCGCCCGGTCCGTGACCTGACCCACCTGGAAGGCAAGGATCTGGAATTCCGCGTGGTCAAGATCGACCGCAAGCGCAACAACGTGGTGGTGTCCCGCCGCGCCGTCATGGAGAGCGAGACCAGCGCCGAGCGGGAATCCCTGCTCGCCAGCCTGGAAGAAGGTCAGGTGGTCAAGGGCATCGTCAAGAATCTCACCGACTATGGCGCCTTCATCGATCTGGGCGGCATCGACGGCCTGTTGCACATCACCGACATGTCGTGGAAGCGCGTCAAACAGCCATCCGACATCGTCAACATCGGCGACGAGATCGAAGTCAAGATCCTCAAGTTCGACAAGGAGAACCGCCGCGTCTCCCTGGGTCTCAAGCAGATGGGCGAGGATCCCTGGGAACACATCAACCGCCGTTACCCGGTGGGCACCCAGGTGTTCGGCAAGGTGACCAACATTGCCGACTACGGCTGTTTCGTGGAAATCGAGGAGGGCGTTGAGGGGCTGGTCCACGTATCCGAAATGGATTGGACCAACAAGAACATACATCCCTCCAAGGTGGTCCATCTGGGCGATGAGGTGGAAGTCAAGATTCTGGATATCGATGCGGACCGGCGCCGCATCTCCCTGGGCATGAAGCAGTGCTGCCCCAACCCCTGGGAGGAATTTGCCCAGACCCACAACAAGGGCGATCGCATCAAGGGCACCATCAAGTCCATCACGGATTTCGGTATCTTTGTCGGCCTGGAAGGCAACATCGATGGCCTGCTCCATCTTTCCGATCTGTCATGGAGCGACAGTGGCGAGGAATCCGTGCGTAATTACAAGAAGGGTGATGAGATCGAGGCCGTCATTCTGGCCATCGATGCCGACCGGGAACGGATCTCCCTGGGCATCAAGCAGCTGGAGCGCGATCCCTTCGATCTCTACGTGGCCGAGCACCCCAAGGGCAGTATCGTCAAGGGCACCATCAGTGAGGTGACGGCCAAGGGGGCCGTGGTAACCCTGGCAGAGGGCATCGAAGGGCATATCCGGGCTTCCGAGATCGCCCGGGACCGCGTCGAAGATGCGCGCAGCGCCCTGAACGCGGGTGACGAGGTGGAAGCACGCCTGATCGGTGTTGATCGCAAGAACCACACCATCATGCTCTCCATCAAGGCGAAAGACGAGTACGAAGAAGAACAGTCTGTCCGCGACTATCACAAATCCACTGTGGAGAGCAGCGCTTCAGCCACTACGATCGGAGACCTGATCAAGGAGCAGATGGACAACAAATAATAACGGCCCGGAGAGGATGCGGCCTTTTCAGGCCGCATCCCTTACTGATGGAATGAGCAGCTTTCCTGATAACAATTTTGGTTTTTGAGATTTCGTTCATAAGGGGCGAGGGTGATGACAAAATCTGAGTTAATCGAAATTATCGCGCAGAAGCAGAAGCACCTGTCCTACAAGGACATCGAATTCGCTGTCAAGACCATGATCGAACAAATGGCACAAACCCTGTCTTCAGGAGAGCGCATCGAAATCCGCGGCTTTGGCAGTTTTTCCCTGCATTACCGGCCGCCACGCATGGGACGCAACCCCAAGACGGGGGAGCCGGTACAGTTGTCAGGTAAATACGTCCCGCATTTCAAGCCTGGAAAAGAGCTGCGCGAGCGGGTCAACGCGGGTGTGAGCGGCTCCCGGGCCGGCGGCGAGGCAGATGGTGGAAACGGGAATAGTGCTGAGAGCCATTCGTCCCGGCAAGGATTCGCGACAAACCCAACAAGCGGTTTCTGATTCCGGCAACACCCGTTACAATACAACAATAAAAACCTGAAATAGCCGAATGGAGAGGGGGAAAACAAGATGATGCGCATTGTCGGTTTGATCATTGTTCTGGTGGTTTTGGTCTTTGGCCTGTTCCTGGGTGTTCTGAACAATTCACCCATCAAGATGGATTACTATGTAGGGACGCTCGAATTGCCGCTGTCACTGGTACTGGTGTTTACCCTGCTTTTGGGGGCTGTGCTCGGCGCCATATCCAGTATTGGCATCATCCTGAAATTGAAGCTGGAGATCGGCCGCCTGAAGAGAAAGGCCAGGGGCAACAACATCGAGTTGACCAACTTGCGCAACCTGTCCCTGAAGGCAGACCACTGATTCCATAAAAGCCCCTCTCCCTCCAGAGGGTGTCGCAAAAGCCGGTTTTTCTGTAGGTTGCACCCAAAGTGGGCATAAAGGCTGAGGAACGAAGCCCAACAGTAACAGCTTGAAAAGCCAAACATGTTGGGCTTCGTTCCTCAGCCCAACCTACGAATGACTTTTGCGACACCCTCCAAGGGAGGGAAGGAACCAACGCCTTTTGCGGCACCCTCCTCCGGGAGAAGGTCGGAGTGAGGGGGCGAAATCCCAACCCTATGCAACAACAGCAAAACGACCATAATCGTATCATCGTTGCACTGGACTATCCCGATCCGGCGCAGGCGCTGGCCCTGGCTGAAAGGCTGGAACCATCGCTGTGCCGCCTCAAGGTCGGCAAGGAACTGTTCACCGCCGGTGGTCCTGACGTGGTGAGGCAGCTCAACGCAAAGGGCTTCGAGGTCTTTCTCGACCTGAAATTCCACGATATTCCCAATACTGTCGCCAAGGCATGCCGGGCAGCCGCCAGCACTGGCGCATGGATGCTCAATATCCATGCGCTGGGTGGACGGCGCATGATGGAGGCGGCGCGGGAGGCTGTAGACAGCTGCGCGCGCAGGCCCTTGCTGATTGCCGTGACCATTCTCACCAGCATGGATGAGGAAGATATACGGGAAACGGGATTGCAGGGCAGCGTTTCAGACAATGTGGCGCGCCTTGCCGGCCTGGCAAGGGACGCCGGCATGGATGGGGTCGTATGTTCGGCCGCTGAGGCCGCCATGCTGAAGGCCAGGTTTGGCCGGGCGTTTTGCCTTGTGACCCCGGGGATACGGCCTGCCGGCGGGCAGACACAGGATCAGAAACGCGTTATGACCCCTGCAAAGGCGCTCAGGAACGGCAGTGATTTCCTGGTCATCGGCCGGGCCATCACCGCAGCGCAAAATCCGACTGCAGCGCTCAACTCCGTTCAGGCGGAGATCGACGAGGCGCTCGCCACTGCTTGACGCATTTGGCGTTTATGATACGCTTGTAAGCGCTCCAGGAGCATGGAATCCGGGGGCGGGTGTGCCCTCTGGATAAGCGTTAAATCTCTACACAAGGGAGTGTGTAAAAATGAAAACGAAAATATGGGCGATACTTTTTATTGCCAGCTTGCTGTTTCTTTCAGGGCTGGTTTCCGCAAATACCGTCAACATCGTCAATGTCAATACGGCGAGCGCAACTGAGCTGGCAGATGTAATAAACGGCGTCGGCATGAAAACGGCTCAGGAAATCGTTAGATACCGGGAGCAAAACGGGCCTTTCAGGACAGTGGATGAGCTGGTCAATATCAAGGGGATCGGGCCGGTCACGATAGACAAGAACAGGCGGCATCTGACGACCGGTGACAATACCGGGAAGCATGCCAAAAAATAATCATCATTGACTCTTCGGGCGGGTACGCAGTTGCTCAACTGCGTATCCGCCAGTCGCCGAGGATCAATAAACGGCCTTGTCATGCAGGGCCGTTTTTTTGTTTTTATAGAAGTGACATGATTGACAGGCAACAGGGGTTGTCTACAATTCAGCCCTGGCGCAATACGTGAATATCGAGATTTAGGATGAATAGCGAAAAAAGACAAATCCTGCCCCAGGAGATCGAGGCCTTACACACCTACTACCAGGAGGATGAGATCAGCCTGGTGGATCTCTGGTTGATATTGGAGAAACGGAAAAAACTGCTTGTAACTATTCTTGTGGGGGCAGTCTTGCTGGGACTGGGCGTTGCGCTGGTGCAAAGCAACAAATATACCTATACAACCTCTATAGAAATTGCCCGCAGTACTGATGGATTGTTGGAAGAGCCAGGCACCGTATTGGCCAAATTGCAGCAGAGTTACATACCTCTGGTCATCCATGAATATGGAAGCACCCATCCTGAAGAGAGCACAAATATCAATATAGCTGCCGCGATCCCCAAGGGAAGCGAAATCGTAGTATTGAGCAGTGAAGGTAGGGAAGGTGAGAACCTCCTTCTGGCGGAACTGCATCAATCCATCGTCGATAAGATTGCAAAAGATCATGATAGTACGATTTCTGTCATTAAAGCGGAACTCGAGGCCCAATTGCATGGCGCAGAAAACAAACTGGGTGAACTGCAGGATAAAGCGGTCTTTACCGAAAACCAGATAGAGCGCCTCGATGAGAAATCCAAGCTGATTACCAAACAGATCGATGAAATCGGCAAGGTCATCGAGGAATCCAGGAAAAACCGCATCAAGGCAGTCAGCGAGGTGACGGGTGAGGCCAAGGCCATGACCCTGCTGCTCATTGACAACGAAATCCAGCAGTATCAGGAGCGCGAATCCATGTTGATAGAGCAACTGCACCTGGGATTGGCATCGGAGCGGGATTTGCTGCAACAGGAGTTGGCAAATAACAGCCGTGCCCAGGCGGAACAGCAGGAGAAGATCCTGGAAATGAAGGCCAAGATCGCCAATATCATCAAGACGCGGGCGATCACGCCAACGATGCGCTCTCAGAACCCGACGGCGCCCAACCGCAAACTTATCATTGTTCTGGCCGCTGTACTGGGCCTGGTCGCGGCACTGACTGCCGTATTTGCACAAGAATTTTCGGAAAAGGTCAAGAAGAAAAAGAAGCTCGATGTCGCACAGTAAACTCAGCCGTCGATCCCTTTCCCCTGGTTGGGCATGAGAATGCAAGTAACTGATATTTTTGTTAAAATATACGGATGATCATCCAGCCTGTTATTTTGTCCGGAGGTTCCGGCACCCGCCTGTGGCCCTTGTCGCGAGAATACTATCCCAAACAGCTCCTGGCCCCCTGCGGTGACCTGACGCTGCTCCAGGCAACGGTGGATCGTCTGTCAGACCTGCAGGGTCAAGGCGCCGATGAAATCAGGATTGCTGAGCCACTCATCATCTGTAACGAAACCCACCGTTTCCTTGTCGCCGAGCAGTTGCGCCAGGCCAATCAGGCTCATGACAAGATATTGCTGGAGCCCATAGGGCGGAATACGGCGCCCGCGGCCACACTGGCGGCGCTGCGGGTTTCTGAGGGGGCGCCGGATGCCATCATGTTGATCATGCCCGCTGACCATCTGATTCTCGATGTCAAGGCTTTTCACGATGCTGTTCTGTCTGGGGCCGGGATCGCGGCCCAGGGGGGGATTGTGACATTTGGCATCGTCCCGGACAGGCCGGAAACCGGGTTTGGCTATATCAAGAAAGGCCGCGCCTTGCCGGGTGAAAAACATCCCGAACCCTGCATTCTTGAGCAATTCGTGGAGAAGCCTGATGCCCCGACCGCCGAGGCTTACGTGGCGTCTGGCGGCTATTTGTGGAACAGCGGTATCTTCATGATGCAGGCGAAGACCTGGCTGGACAACATCGGCCGGTACCAGGCCGGTATCCTGACTGCCTGCCAGGAAGCCTATAACCTGGGAAAGGAGGATGGCGATTTCTATCGCGTGGCGGAGGATTGTTTCGAAAGCTGTCCCAGCGACTCCATCGATTATGCCGTGATGGAGAACCTGACGGAAACCGCGGCAGAATCGGTTGATACTGCCACCACGGCCTATGTCATTCCCCTGGATGCTGGCTGGTCTGATGTGGGCGCCTGGTCAAGCCTTTGTGAGGTCCTGCCCCGGGATGAAAACGGCAACATCCTTCAGGGGGATGTCATTGCCATCAATTCTCGGAATTCCCTGATCATCTCGGGGCACCGTCTGCTGGCTGCCCTGGGGCTGGATGATATCGTCGTCGTGGAAACCGCCGATGCCGTCTTGGTCGCCCATAAGGACCAGGCCCAGGCGGTCAAGGAAATCGTCAGTCAGCTCAAAAAGGATGGCCGCACAGAGCATCAGATACACCGCCTTGCTCACCGTCCCTGGGGGAACTACGAGGGTATCGACAGGGGAGAGCGCTATCAGGTCAAACGCATCACCGTCAATCCTGGGGCTTCACTCTCGTTGCAGATGCATCACCATCGGGCCGAGCACTGGATCGTCGTCAGGGGGACGGCCAGAGTCACCAAGGGTGATGAAACCTTTCTGATCAGTGAAAATGAGTCTACCTATATCCCCATCGGCGTGACGCACAGACTGGAGAATCCCGGCGCCCTGCCCTTGGAACTTATCGAGGTGCAATCCGGCTCATACCTCGGTGAAGACGACATCGTCCGTTTTGAGGATAACTACGGGCGTGATTGAAAGGGTCTATCTAAAGTACGCACATTCAGGGCAGCGCTCTGGAGGGATCAGCTGGTTTTTTCTCTTCCAGGCTGGTCAATAGCCAAAGCCACCCGATCGATACGAGGGGCATGACATGAAAAAGCGGGCTTTGATTACTGGTATTACCGGTCAGGATGGCGCTTACCTCGCTGAGTTCCTGTTGGCCAAGGGGTATGAAGTACATGGTATCAAGCGCCGCACCTCCCTCTTCAATACCGATCGCATAGACCATCTCTATCAGGATCCTCATGTTGAAAACCGCCATTTCGTCCTTCACTACGGCGATATGACGGATACCAGCAGCCTGATCCGGGTGATTCAGCAGGTGCAGCCTGATGAAATTTATAATCTGGCTGCCCAGAGCCATGTCGCGGTTTCTTTCGAGGAACCGGAATACACCGCTGATTCCGATGCTCTCGGCGCCCTGCGTATATTGGAGGCGATCCGTATTCTTGGACTTGAAAAGAAAACAAAATACTATCAGGCATCCACTTCCGAGCTCTATGGTCTGGTCCAGGAAGTGCCTCAGAACGAAAAAACGCCATTCTATCCCCGCTCACCCTATGCGGTGGCAAAACTCTATGCCTACTGGATCACGGTCAATTACCGCGAGGCCTATGGCATCTATGCCTGTAACGGCATATTGTTCAATCATGAAAGCCCGCTGCGGGGTGAAACCTTTGTTACCCGGAAAATCACCCGCGCCCTGGCGCGCATCAAGCTTGAGCTGCAGGACTGCCTTTTTCTGGGAAATCTGGAAGCCAGGCGCGACTGGGGGCATGCCAGGGACTACGTGGAAATGCAGTGGCTGATGCTGCAGCAGGATGAGCCGGAAGATTTCGTTATAGCCAGTGGTATACAATACACCGTCAGGGATTTCGTCAATGCCGCCGCGAAGGAGCTTGGCATCGGCATACGCTGGGAAGGCGAGGGTGAAGCAGAGAAAGGTTTTGACGAACATACGGGTAAACTGATTGTGGCGGTGGATCCACGCTATTTCCGGCCAACGGAAGTCGAGACCCTGCTGGGAGACGCAAGCAAGGCCAGGGAAAAGCTGGGGTGGCAGCCAAGGATTACGCTGGACGAACTAGTTGCGGAAATGGTGCGGGAGGATCTCAAAACAGCGGAACGCGATGAACTCTGCCGCCGGGAAGGGTTCAGGACCTTTGATTACCACGAATAGCAAGGTGCGCCTCACCGATGAAGAAAAATCCGTAATCCGCGAGACCGTGCATGAGATATTTGGTCCGGATGCCAGTGTTCTCTTGTTTGGCTCCCGCGTCGATGATGAAGCTCGTGGTGGCGATATCGATCTTCTTGTCCGTTCTGAACACCCTGTCAGCGAACGCGAACGCAAGGTGTTAAAATTCGTGGCCCGTCTCCAGGTCCGTCTTGGCGACCAACCCATCGATGTCTTGATTCTCGATCCAGAGACTCAGCGTCAAGCCGTACATGAGGAAGCATTACGCTCAGGGGTGCAGCTATGAACAAGGTTTTGCCGGTAGACCGCTTTCTCCATACTCTGGATATCGTTTCCCATGAGGGAAGGCACCTTGCTTACAGTTGGGGGCGGCTGGATGCCTGTGCTATTACGGCAGATTGGGTGCGCGGACTGGAATCCGCGCCGGAGATTGCTGAGCGGCTTGAAGCCTTTGTCTCCCGGTTCGGCCGCATGCAGGATACCATAGCGGATAAGCTCCTTCCCCGATGGCTTATGGCCCAGGCGGAAAGGCCAGGCAGTCTGATAGAGAACCTGAACCGTGCTGAGCAACTGGGTGTAATGGACAGCGTTGAGCGATGGCTTGAGGCCCGGGAATTGCGCAACCGCTTAGTACATGAACACATGCAGAGTCCGGAATCCTTTGCGGAAGACCTGAAAATGGCGAAGGAATACAGCCATCTTCTGCTTAACGCCTATAACAAGATCCGTGATTATGCCAAGGTGCGCATGGGCGTCAACGAGGAGAGGTTGCCGAAAAAGATAGTGCTATGCGGGGAATAGGGTTCTTGACATAAAAGCCCCCCGAAAGCAGTAGGACGAAGAATCAATGCCAGATAATCCAGACACACAATCCCCGCCCCTCGACCCTGAATCCCCAATATATGTGGCGGGGCACCGGGGCCTGGTCGGCAGCGCCATCCTGAGGAAACTCGAAGGCGCTGGCTGCAAAAACCTCATCACGCGCACTCACCGCGAGCTGGATCTGACCAATCAGGAAGCAGTCCAAGCATTCTTCGAAAATGAAAAACCCGAGTATGTCTTTCTTGCCGCCGCCAAGGTGGGTGGGATCATGGCCAATAAAACCTGTCCCGCTGAGTTTATACAGCAGAACCTGGCCATCCAGCTCAATGTCATTCATCAGGCATGGCGCACGGGGGTCAAGCGCCTGCTGTTCCTTGGGTCGTCCTGCATCTACCCCCGGGACTGCCCGCAGCCGATGAGGGAAGAGTATCTGCTGACCGGGCCGCTGGAGGCCACCAACAGCCCCTATGCTGTTGCGAAGATCGCCGGCATCGAGATGTGCGCGGCGTATAATCGTCAGTACGGCACCCGCTACCTGGCGGTGATGCCCACCAACCTCTATGGCCCAGGGGATAATTTTGATCTCGAAAACTCCCATGTGTTGCCGGCGCTGATCCGGAAAATGCATGAAGCAAAAGCCAGTGGCCAGGACACCGTCACCGTCTGGGGCACGGGCAATCCACGCCGGGAATTCCTCCATAGTGACGACATGGCCGATGCCTGCATGTACCTCATGGGCCTGCCAGGCGAGACCTTCGGTCAGGCTCTCAATCCCCGTGTGTCCGGGCCAGCGACCTATGCTCTGCCACTGGTCAATATCGGCTGCGGCCAGGACATCACCATCAGGGAGCTGGCCCTGCTGGTCAAGGATATCGTCGGGTTCGGAGGGGATTTGGTCTTTGATACGTCGAAACCCGATGGCACAATGCGTAAACTTCTCGATATCAGCCGCATAAGCGCCCTGGGCTGGAAGCAAAAAATTGAGCTCAGGCATGGCATAGAAGATGCCTATAACTGGTATATTGAGAATTACCGGGTGCTCGACAGCAGCCGGGGAGGCAAAGCCCACTGATACCAGCCAAGAATCTGCTCATGGGCAAGGGCACAGGGAATAGTCGCTTAATGCAATTTGAAATAATCGGAAGGATTGAGAATCAGGAGACATTTGCGACAGGGAAAAGAATTCGCGAGCTGTCCAGATTACAGAAGATATATGGCAAAGGAAAATGGAAAAAAAGAAAAGGTGTGGCGAAGGTCAAATTGACTGATGGGTCGATAGTACGCGCCGAAGTACACTGGTATGAAGCGACAGGCAGTGGAAAAAAGGAAATAAAAATCAAACGTTACCTGGATTAAGTCAACAACCATGAGAAATATGAAATCACATCAATTGGTTATCTGTATAAAAAACGAAGATTACCCTGCTTCTCTGGAAAAGAGAAAGATATATGAGGCGCTTCCAGATTCAGAGGCGGAGCAACGCAAGCAAATACGGGTGATAGATGAGTCTGGTGAGGATTATTTGTATCCAGAAGAATACTTTATTTATGTAAGCCTACCAAAAAATATAGAGGAAGCTGTAATCAAAGCAGCATAATGCCCTGTCGGGAGAATGCGGGGACGCAGGTGCGCGCCCTTTGCCGGTGGGATCGACAAGCGGTAGCAGATCAATCAGATCTGCATAAGATAATTTACAAATTGCGACTATTGAGGAATAAAAAACATGGAAAAAAAAGTCAGCAGCAACGTGGTGTGGCACCATGCCACCATCGACCGTGAAGCCCGTGAGAAACTGAACGGCCACAAGAGCGTCATCCTGTGGTTCACCGGCTTGTCGGGTTCAGGGAAATCCACGCTGGCCCATGCCGTGGAGGAAAAGCTCTACGAAATGAAGTGCCGCACCTATGTTCTGGATGGCGACAACATCCGTCATGGGCTCTGCGGAGATCTTGGTTTTTCCAATGAGGACCGGGTGGAGAACATCCGCCGCATCGGCGAGGTGGCCAAGCTCTTCGTGGAGGCGGGCGTGATCAGTCTGACGGCCTTTATTTCCCCCTTCCGGGCGGACCGCGACAATGTCAGAAAGATCAACGCTGAGGGTGATTTTTTCGAGATCTACTGCAAGTGTTCCCTGGACATCTGCGAGGAGCGTGATGTAAAAGGGCTCTACAAAAAGGCGAGGGCAGGGGAGATCAAGGAATTCACGGGCATCAATTCGCCCTATGAAGAACCGCTGAATCCCGAATTGACCGTTGACACGGGCAGTGAGTCCCTGGAGGAAAGCGCCGCCAAGGTGATCAATCTCCTCCTGGAACGGGGCGTGATCCAGAAATAACCAAGCCACGATCACGAGCCCGGCGCGGAATTCCTCTCCCACTCAAACACGCCATCGCCCAAACAAGCCCCCTCTCCCTCCGGGAGAGGGCCGGGGTGAGGGGAGTGATGGAGGCGCGCCGTATACGATTTAACGATACACCTGGACAGAAAACCCATGCCGACAGGACAACCGGTAGCTCACCATGGAAATTGACGCTTGGGTAACATTGGCGGTCATAGGCCTCTGCTTCTTCCTGCTGGTCCTGAACCGGATCCCCCCTGATGTCATCTTAATGGGCGGCCTGACGCTCCTCCTCGTCGGCGGAATCCTCTCTCCCGAGCAGGCCCTGGCCGGCTTGGCCAATGAGGGCATGGTGACCGTGGGCGCCCTCTATGTCGTCGTTTCCGGGCTGAAGGAAACGGGGGCCATCGCCTGGGTGGTTGAATACATCCTGGGGCGCCCCAAAACCCTTGCCGGGGCGCAGGTCAGAATGATGACCCCGGTCGCGGCCATGAGCGCGTTTCTCAACAACACGCCCGTTGTCGCCATGATGATCCCCGCCATCCAGGACTGGTCCCGGCGGTACCGCCTTTCAATTTCAAAACTGCTGATACCATTGAGTTATGCCGCCATGGTGGGTGGCACCTGTACTTTGATTGGCACCAGCACCAACCTGGTGATAAACGGCCTGTTGATCAAGGAAACGGGCTCCTCCGGCCTGGGGATATTCGAACTGGCGTGGATAGGCCTCCCCCTGACGCTATTCGTCATCATCGCCGTCATCGTACTGGGCAAATGGCTGCTGCCCGACCGGCGCTCCGCCATCAGCCAGTTTTCGGACGTGCGCGGCTATACCGTGGAGATGATTGTCGATCCCGACGGGCCGCTGATTGGCAAAACCATCGAGCAGGCGGGGCTGCGCCAGCTGCCCGGCCTGTATCTGATAGAAATCGACCGCAAGGACGCCCTGTTGCCGGCCGTTTCACCGCAGGAGAAGCTCCAGGCCAACGACCGCCTGGTATTCGCGGGCGTGGTGGAATCAGTGGTCGACCTGCAAAAGATTCGCGGCCTCAGGCCGGCGACCAACCAGGTCTTCAAGCTCAACATGCCCAGGACCACCCGTTGCCTGGTCGAGGCCGTCGTCTCCGACAGCTTCCCCACGGCGGGGAAGACGATCAGGGAAAGCCGCTTCCGGAACAGGTACAACGCCGCCATCATCGCCGTGGCCCGCAATGGCGAGCAAATGAAAATGAAAATCGGCGACATCGTCCTACGGCCGGGCGACGTCCTGCTGCTTGAAGCCCCCCCGGATTTTATCGAGCAGCAGCGCAATTCAAGGGATTTTTATCTCATCAGCCGCCTGGAGGATTCCAGCCCGCCCCGTCATGAAAATGCCCTCACCGCCATCCTGATCCTCGTCGCCATGGTGCTGTCCGTCGCGACAGGGGTGCTGACCATGCTCAAGGCCGCCATGCTGGCGGCAGGCCTGATGCTGATTACAAAGTGTACAGTAGGTAGCGTGGCAAGGCGCTCCGTGGACTGGCAGGTGCTGATCGTGATTGCCGCCTCACTGGGCATCGGGCAGGCGCTCCAGACAACCGGCGCCGCCCAGTTCATTGCACAAACCCTGCTGGCCCTGACGAGCGAGAGTCCCCACGTCGCCCTGGTATTGATCTATGCCATCACCGCGCTGTTCACCGCCGTCATCACCAACAATACGGCCGCCGTGCTCATGTTTCCCATCGCCATGGCCGCCAGCCAGGCGCTGGGCGTGGACTACATGCCCTTCATGATCACCATCATGGTCGCGGCCTCGGTCAGCTTCGCCACCCCCATCGGCTACCAGACCAACCTCATGGTCTATGGACCCGGCGGCTACCATTTTTCGGATTATGTCAAAATCGGTATCCCACTGACACTCCTGGTCGGTATAATTGTCGTGGTACTCGTGCCGCTGATCTGGTCTTTCTAATGTTACAGGCTCCGCATCCGGGAGACGAATCTGTATGGCTGAGCGCAAGGGTCACAGACCGGGTCAGTCACAAATTAAGAGGCAGGAGGAGGTTGTGCTGAACGCGCCGAATCCGGCGCAGAACACAAAATAGACACGTGCGCTTGAATGAACATGAAAAAACGGCAATCCGCGAGGTCATTCACGGCGTGGACCCTACGGCAGATATCTACCTCTTTGGGTCACGCTTAGATGATTCCCGCCATGGTGGTGATATCGATCTTTATGCTGAAACGGAAATCCAGGAGAAATTGTTAAAGCACAAATTCCGCATACTCAGCAAGCTCTGGGAGCGTATCGGGGAACAGCGAATAGACATCGACCTAAAACTCCGGAGTGCGCCATTGAGAGCCATCCACCGCATGGCGAAAAAAACAGGAATTCAGCTATGACAAACGAAGATATCCGCTGGAAGCAAAGATACGCCCAATTCAAAAAGGCTTTTGGACAGCTGGATAGCGCCATGCGCCTGATGGCGGAACGGGAATTGACGCCTTTGGAAAAACAGGGCGTGATTCAGGCTTTTGAATATACCTACGAGCTTGCCTGGAATGCGCTGAAGGACTACCTATTATGGCAAGGTATCGGTGGAATCGTGGGTTCTCGTGACACCATACGGGAAAGCTTCAGCAGAGGATTGATCGAAGATGGTGAGGGTTGGATGCAAATGCTGGTTGATCGAAATCGAACCTCGCATACGTACAATGAAGAAACGGCGGAATCGATACTAACAAATATAAAGGACAAATATCATCAACTGTTCATGGCGCTGGATAAGCGCCTGGCGCATCTGCAGGAAGGTGCTGCATGAACACAGCGCCCAATAATATCGAGCCGGACTTTGGCCTGGACGAACAAGTCATCTCGAAAATACGCAGCATATTCGCGGATACGCCTGCTGTAGAACAGGTTATAATCTATGGATCAAGGGCTAAAGGCGACTACAGACCAGCGTCAGATATCGACCTGACAATAATAGGGTCAGCGATGAAATGGGAGGATCTGCAAGCCATTGAACTGAAGATAGACGATTTGTTATTGCCCTATAAAACAGACTTGTCGTTATATGATCAGATAGACAATGAGAATCTGATCGAGCATATAAAAAGGGCGGGAAAAGTATTCTACGAAAGAGCCTAAAAGTGAGGTGGCGAACAACCTATCTTGCCCTCAAGAAAGCCCCCAACCGCCTCCCTCCGTAGGAAGGCGCAAAAGCCCCCCGCCTCTGTGGAGGGTGTCGCAAAAGCCCCTCTCCCGCTGGGACCTCGGTGCCCCTTGAGGGTAAAGGGGTTGGGGTGAGGGGATAAATGGAGAAAAAAGCATTGTTTTACACGTTGCGGATTTATCAAGCGCTTTGAGAGGGCCGGCGTTCGAACCGTTGAAGAACGTGTCCATATTTTCCAAACTAAAAGTTGATGATGAGCCTGAAACGATAGTATGGCCGAACGGCGCAGATTTGGCGCCGGAGTATATTTATTGCCAAGTATTCAAGGATGAGCCTGAATTACATGAACAGTTCAAGAAATGGGGGTATATCGCCTAACAAGGCACCTTGTGCCGAGCCAAGCTCGGGGCCTCGGGATTCCCTGTAAAGGGACAAAATAGGCCTTGATGTACCGTACGCTTAGTCGTACGCTATATTGAGGGGGTATTTATTATGACTATATTGAATGCAACAGAAGCCCGCTCTAAGCTCTATAGCCTTATTGATGAGGCGGCGGAGACTCATCAACCCATTGTAATTACGGGAAAAAGAGCTAATGCCGTCCTTGTGTCTGAGGACGATTGGAATGCAATTGCTGAAACGCTACATTTGCTGTCAGTACCCGGAATGCGGGAATCAATTAAAGAAGGTATGAGTCAAAATATATCAGAGTGCTCTAAGGAGCTTGATTGGTGAGTTGGGAGTTAATGTATACAAAACAGGCAGAAAAAGACGCTAAGAAAATTGCAGCATCTGGATTGAAGCAGAAGGCTAAATCGTTGCTGGAATTGCTGCAAGAGAATCCTTATAAAAAACCACCACCTTATGAAAAGCTAGTTGGTGACTTGTCTGGGGCATATTCAAGAAGAATAAATATTCAACATAGATTGGTCTATCAAGTTTACGAAGAAGAGCGTGTTGTTAAAATTATCCGAATGTGGACGTACTACGGATAGAGCTGAACAATTGCTTCAACCGGACAGTCTTCCGCGTTACCTGCCGGTTAAGCACGACGATAGAATACCAAACATGTTGGAGTTCATTCCTCACAGCCAACTAAAGAAAACTGGTTTTTTCGACACCCTCCCCCGGCAGAGCATAATAATGAGACTAGAACCGTATCAAATTGATATAATCCGCCAGGCAATTGCGGACCTGGCTGGAGATGAGGCGCAAGTCACCTTGTTTGGCTCCCGCACAGATGATAATGCCCGTGGTGGTGATATTGACCTGCTGGTTGAAATCCCGCATCCGGTTGATGAGCCCGCATGGCTGAGTGCGAGAATATCGGGCCGCATCAGTCTCAAGTTAGGGGGACGGAAGATAGATGTTGTGCTTAGCGCCCCCAACCTGGCGCAGATTGTGGAGAAAGAGACCCCCTCTGTCAGGGTCGGCAGGCTGGCTGATGCCCTAAAAAAAGGACATGAGCATGTAGCCACACTAACAGAAGACGCGGAACGCATCTTGATCGACATGGAATCCCGCGGCTGGTTATTAACCCGGCAACAATATATATCGTATTCAGGACTTCAGGCCTGTGCTGGAACAAGGCGCGGTGCGCAGGCAATGGTGATTCCATTGGCAAGCGCCGCAACGCCGTGCCAGCGCAGGCCTGAAGTCCCTAACAGGTTGATATTAAAAGACAGGCCATTGCGTGCCGTCCCGCTGACTGCGTTGGCGAAACTTGCTGTAGAATGACTACAGCAAGTTTCGCCGCCTTGCAGCGAACCGGCACGCAATGGCTGAATACGATATATATTATTGCCGGGTTAATAAAAGAGATCAAACCTTAAAATATTCTCAGGTCGGAATGTAAAAGATATGACTATTGTAGTTGCGGTCGGATATGGCCAGTTAAAAAAACTCTCTATGAACGACTATGACTCCATATCCAAGGATAATGTGGTACTCATTAACGTTAAGGAGATTCTTCCTGATCCAGTCTGGAGACTGTAATATGCCTATCAGCAGAGTAATTAAAGATCGTAAAATTCGTATAGCAATAGTTGGGTGTGGACGTATCTCAGAGAATCACTTTGCTTCAATTGAAAGACACAAAAACGACATGGAGCTGGTGGCGATATGTGACAGAAATAAAACCTCCATGGAAAAATATCATAAAAAACATGGTGTCCCTGGATATCAGGATTTTCAGTCAATGCTGGAATCAGAACAAATTGATGTCGTAGCTATATGCTCACCAAGTGGCCTTCATGCTGAGCAGGCCATGATGGCTGCTCGGATCGGTATTCATGTTCTGACAGAAAAGCCAATGGCGACCCGGTGGCAAGATGGACTGCGCATGGTGAAGGCTTGTGATGAAGCAGGAGTTCACCTGTTTGTTGTAAAGCAGAACAGGAAGAATGCAACATTACAATTACTCAAGCGAGCTTTGGAGGAGAAGCGTTTCGGGCGTATATATATGGTAAACATCAATGTATTCTGGACAAGACCCCAGGAATATTATGATCAAGCAAAGTGGCGTGGAACGTGGGAGCTTGATGGAGGTGCTTTTATGAACCAGGCCAGCCACTACGTTGACCTGATTGATTGGCTCATTGGGCCGGTAGAGTCTGTTCAAGCAATGACTGGAACGCTTGCGCGAAATATAGAAGTCGAGGATACAGGGGTAATGAATATCAAGTGGCGGAGTGGCGCACTTGGGTCAATGAGTGTAACTATGCTGACATACCCGAAGAATCTAGAAGGATCAATCACAATCCTCGGAGAAAAAGGGACAGTGCGTGTGGGAGGGGTTGCGGTAAACGATATTCAGTCCTGGGAGTTTAGTGATGAAAGAGACTATGACCGCAACATAAAAGAGGCTAATTATGAGACAACATCGGTTTATGGGTTTGGTCACCCTCTATACTACAAGAATGTTATTGATGTCCTCCGCGGCGAGACAGAGCCAGAAACAGATGGCCGGGAGGGATTGAGGTCATTGGAGCTTCTTATCGCCGGTTATATTTCAGCACGAGATGGAAGAACGGTATCATTACCACTGGAATATTGATCCTACATGCATGCCATTGCATATAGAAGGGATATTGATGCCCTGAGGGGTTTGTCAGTTCTGCTGGTTGTTTTCTTTCATGCGTTCCCAGATATTATTCCTGGTGGGTTTATTGGTGTTGATATTTTCTTTGTGATATCAGGTTACCTGATAACACAGATTATTATAGATTCAGTATATAAAAACGATTTTTCATTGCTCGAGTTTTATAGTCGACGGATCAGGAGGCTGTTTCCCGCATTAATTACTGTGTTGCTCGCAGCAATGTTTGTTGGATGGCTGATACTATTTCCAGATGAATATGAGAGGTTGGCGGAACATGTTAAATATTCGTCTATATATATCCTTAATTTTATTCTTATAGGTGAGGCAGGATATTTCGATGTTGAAAGTGTTTACAAGCCAGTTCTGCATTTATGGACTCTCAGCGTTGAAGAGCAATACTATATTTTTTGGCCGTTGATATTGCTGGCTCTACTAAAGCAGGCATTTCTAAGGCCAATATACATCATTTCATTTATAGTCTTAGTATCATTTGCAGCAAATATCTATTTTATAGAAGCATATCCTGAAAATGTCTACTACAATACGCTCACGAGAATATGGCAGTTGGCACTGGGGTCTTTTTTAGGTGTGTACTTGTATAGAAAGGAGATTAAGGAGAGAAAGTACCTTTGTGTATCTGGCCTGCTCCTGATCCTTTCATCCGCACTTATTCTTAATGAAGATGTGGTTTATCCGGGTTGGGCTGCATTAGTTCCCACGCTGGGGGCCATAATGATAATCATGGCTAATTCCCGTTCGCTTGATTTTAAGGTTATGGTAAATGTTGGTCTGATCAGTTATCCACTGTATTTGTGGCACTGGCTTTTTATCTCATTCCTCTATATTTACATAGGCCAGTATCCTAATTCTATCTCTATGTTGTCCATCATAATATTTTCATTTTTTTTTGCGTATCTAACATACCGATATATAGAAAAGCTGAGATATGCTAAAGGATCTTTTATTACTATAACCTTACTTTTGTTGCTTCTGTCAATTGGTGTTGCAGGAGCATATGTAAGTGATAAAAATGGGTTGCCAGATCGCCACAATTTAAGTTACATGAAAAAGTACAATATAGATTTTACACGTCCTGAGATGGTGGATAAACAATGTGAAGAATACGTAAAATACAAGCAGTCTGATGAGCGGCTGTTTGACTATTGTCGAGCCGATGCCCTGCAAGAAGAGAGGTATATTGCGATAATAGGTGACTCCCATGCGCATGCAATATACCCGGGAATTTCAGAGGAAGCTCAAAAGAGGGGATATGGAGTTCTGCTCATGGCAAACTCTAGCTGTCCGACACTGATAGGGTTTGAATGGGGCTGGAGCACGAAAGAGTCGGATGAATGTGTGAAAAAGATAGGGCAAATTTTCTCAATAATTGAATCTGATGAGAAAATAGACAGGGTTTTTATGGCAACGAGGGGGCCTGTATATATTCATGGAGAGGTTGACGGAGGCTTTACTCTCGAGAATGTGAATGAGAGTTTACAGATTATTAGGCAGGAGAAGCTGACCTATAAAACATACTTTGATGGATTTAGAAACACACTGGAGAGGATTCAAAATATACGACACATTAGAGAGGTATTTTATTTTCTAGAAAACCCAGAACTGGATTTCCTTCCCAAAGAGATCGTAGCCAGGCCTTTCGATATTTGGGGTATATCTACAAATGCTGCAACTGTAAAAAAAGGCCTGTATTTGCTACGGATGAAAAAATACAGAGATCTGGCATTCCTATATGGAAAAGAATTTAAAATTCTTAAAATTATTGATCCAATGCCATATCTGTGTGATTCGGACAAGTGTTATTCATTCAAGGAAGATAGTTACTTATATGCTGACGATGATCATCTTTCAGTATTTGGCTCAAAATATATAGCCAGAAGAATTAGCGGAGATCTATTTAGTGATTACCGATAATATTTTCATACATGAAACTGCCATTGTCGATGATGGCGCAATTATTGGTAAAGGCACAAAAATATGGCATTGGACTCACATATGTAGTGGGGCAAGAATTGGAAGAGGATGCACATTTGGGCAAAATGTCTTTGTTGGAAATACTGTCAAAATTGGGAGCAATGTTAAAATTCAGAATAACGTGTCTGTATATGATAATGTAATTTTAGAAGACGACGTTTTCTGTGGGCCGTCCATGGTTTTTACAAATGTTTACAATCCGCGGTCAGCGATAAACAGAAAGAGCGAGTATCGGGATACAATAGTCAAAAAGGGGGCAACATTGGGTGCAAATTGCACGATTGTATGTGGCACCTCGATTGGGGAGTATGCATTTATAGGCGCCGGCGCAGTTGTTAATAAGGACGTCCCAGCATATGCATTAATGGTTGGCGTGCCAGCCAAACAGGTGGGGTGGATGAGCCAATATGGTGAGAGACTGGTCTTGCCGCTTTCAGGGAATAGCGAGGCGTTCTGTACAGCCACTGGTCAGCGGTACCGCCTTGAGAATAATACCGTAAGGATAATTAATGAATAAGATGCCGATATGAGTATTGATTTTGCAAATCTACAACACCAATATCAGTTATATAAAAAAGAGATCGATGCAAGGATTCATGGTGTGTTGAATAAATCAAACTATATCATGGGGGAAGAAGTAGCCGAATTAGAAAATAATCTAACCCGATTCACTGGCGCTAAGCACGTGATAGCGTGCTCAAGCGGAACCGATGCATTGTTGCTTGCCATGATGGCATTGGATATCCAGCCTGGTGATGAAGTGATAACGACGCCATTCACTTTTATCGCTACAGCTGAAACCATCGCTCTTTTGAGGGCTATACCAGTATTCGTCGATATAGAAAGTGATACATTCAATATTGATGCATCGAAAATTGACTCTGTAATTACAGATAAAACCAAAATAATCATGCCTGTCAGCATTTTTGGACAGCCATGTGACCTTGATGAAATATGCTCAATAGCGAAAAAAAACAACCTCAAGTTGATTGTGGATGGTGCGCAATCATTTGGTTCGTTATATAAAAATAAAATGGAGGTTCACTATTGCGATATTTATACTACGAGTTTTTTCCCAGCCAAACCACTAGGATGTTATGGTGATGGCGGCGCCGTGTTTACAAATAATGAGGGATTTGCGGAAAAAATCAAAACGATGCGTGTTCATGGCCAGGTTAAGCGTTATTGTCATAAATACATAGGCATGGGAGGGAGAATGGATACTATTCAGGCTGCAGTTCTTCTCGCAAAGTTGCCACATTATGAGCGCGAGATAATTCTACGGCAGGAGGTGGCGGAGAATTATACACGTCAATTACCAGATAGTATTCATAAACCATCTGTCAGGCCAGATCGAACATCAGTTTGGGCACAGTATACGATTCGCGTCAGTGATCGTGATGAAGTGCGGAACGAACTAAGAAAGAAAGGCGTACCTACGGCAGTTCACTACCCTGTCCCATTGCACCAGCAAGAGTGTTTTAAATATTTGAATAATGAAAAGGGCGGCTACCCGGTTTCAGAAAATGTTGCGTCTGAAGTTATCAGTCTGCCAATGAATCCCTACCTGGCTGATTCTGATGTTCAGTTCGTGTCGGAATTAATAAGCGATTTAGTAGAATCCTGACTATGATATCACGCGGCGCCAGCGGCAAGATTATCTTGCTTGTGACACCTTAGCGGCGTGGGGTGAGGGTGAGGACTGTAACCCGTTTACGCAGTAGTCAATTTGCCAGAAGCGTGGCTGTGCTTGCTACTGGTACAGCTCTAGCCCAGGCCATACCTGTCCTGGCAAGTCCAATATTGACAAGATTATATACGCCTACGGATTTTGGCTTGCTGGCGGTATTCATGGCTATTGTGACCAGTATTCTACCTGCTGTTTGCGGTAAATATGAGGTGGCATTGGTATTGCCTAAGGATGATAACCAAGGAAAGAACCTCTTTGGTGTTTCAGTACTGGTTACAATTTCTATCTCGATATTGTTTGCGATTTTCCTTTATTTTTTTCATGAATGGCTGACAGACCTTCTTGATGTTGGTCAGCTTTCTGGCTGGCTTTATCTGACGCCGGTTATGCTGCTTATGATTGGGGTATTCCAGGCGAGTAGTTATTATGCGAACCGCCATAAACTCTATAAGTTGATGGCAGAGTCCAAATTGGTACAAGCACTTACCGCAGTTACACTAAACATAATATTAGGCGTGGCCGGCGTTGGGTTTGTGGGACTTTTGCTTGGGAATATACTTGCTGCAGTGCTTGCCGCATGCTATATCATTCATGCAAATTGGAATAGTCTATCTACCTCATTATTTGGCAGTTGGAGAAAAAAATATGCCCTTATGCTGCGATATAAGGAATATCCCATATATAACGCCAGCAGCAGCTTGCTTAATGGTATTACACTGGCAATACCCATTTTCTTTCTTTCGCGTTATTTTCCGGAGTCCACTGTAGGTTTCTATGCTCTTGTAATGTGGGTAGCTAACGCCCCATTAAGCTTTATTTCAGCATCCGTTTCTCAGGTTAACTTAAGGAAGGTTGTAGATCTTGTCAACACGCGACAGAATGTAACCTCATACATATATAAGCTCACATTACTACTTGCTGCTATTGCCAGTGTGCCCATGGTTTTTCTAATATTATTTTCCCCAGAGTTGTTCGCGATTGTATTTGGCGAGGCATGGCGTGAAGCTGGAGTCTACTGTCAGATATTAATTCCCGCACTGGCAGTTCGCTTTGTTGTTTCCACACTAAGCAGCACCCTTGGTGCAACAAAAAATAATCAGTATGGTGCCATATGGAAAGTCATTGCGTTTTTGGTGACGCTTTCTGTATTTAGCTGGGTTGCCCCAAAAGGTGAAATAATAGTTCTTTTGTATGCTGCCCTGATAATAGATGTGTTGTTATATATCCTATACTATTTCTTTATTCTTGCATCTGCAAAAAGACCAAGGAACATTATCTAGTCCCACTGTGAACTGAAAACTTGGCGAAACCACGAGCATGTATTCAGTCTCTGAGTCATATCGGAAAGCGTGAATATCTAAAATGACAAAGTATCTTTCTCCGTCCAGATACTGGCGGCGGTTATTTATCTTGGTAAACAAAATAGTACTGAATTATATTGATATGCTAATGGCGCCTGTTTACGACAGAGACCTTAAATATCCGCCAGTATTTATTATTGGGGCACCACGTTCGGGTAGTACGCTAGTATATCAGGTGCTTACAGATGCATTTGATGTGGGATATTTAAGCAATTTACACTGTAAATTCTTTGGTGCTCCGGCTCTGGCAGAGCGCTTGTTTCGTCCACTAAAAGACAAGTCATGCTCTGACTACACTTCCCGTTTTGGTGCAACCTTAGGAAGATCAGGGCCATCAGAGTGCGGTTTATGGTGGTACAGATTTTTTCCAAGTAAACCTGTATATGTATCGTCAGAGAATGTTGATGATGCACGAATGCGCAGGTTCCGCCGCTCCATTATTTCCTTGACAGAGACATTTGACAAACCAGTCATTTTCAAAAATCTCTATGCAAGCATGAGGCTTGAACCAATTTCAATGCACATTCCTGAAGCATTGTTTGTCATTATTAAGAGAAATGAGTTTGATAACGCACTTTCAATACTCGATGGCAGGAAAACGGCGTTGGGGCGCTATGATCAGTGGTGGTCAGTGCCTCCTCCGAATATTGAGCAATTAAAACTACTTGAGCCAGCAAGCCAGGCGGTAGAACAGATACGCGCTATTCATAATGTTATATATGAAGCCGAAAAAAATGGATTCATTGATCGACGACGTGTTCTTACTTTCAAGTATGAAGATTTTTGTAGTGATGTAAGGTCATCACTGGACAACTTTGAAAGGTTTCTTATATCTCATGATGTACATCTCGCGCGCCGATTTAGTGTTCCTGATAAGTTTCCCAACAAGAGATCAGTACGTATTGATGAAGATATCTATTCAAGCCTGAAAAATATTTTTCATAATAGTAGGGAATAATGGACAATAAAGATATTTATCGGAAACTTTGTGAGAATGAACCGACCATCCCGATTTTTTCACGTGATTGGTGGTTGGATGCCGTATGTGAAGGTTCAGGCCACTGGGAGGCCGCGATTGTAGAGAAAGGCGGGAAAGTCATGGCCGCCATGCCTTACTATACTAAGAGAAAATATGGCTTCACCATAATTACTCAGCCATGCCTGACCCAAACACTTGGTCCCTGGTTGTGCCCTTCTAATGCTAAGTATGCCAAGGCCTTGTCTGAAGAAAAAGATCTAATACAGCAATTGATAGACCAATTACCCGAATTTGATCATTTTATTCAAAGTTGGAGTTTTAAAAATTTAAACTGGCTGCCTTTTTACTGGAATGGATTCAAGCAAACGACAAATTATACATATGTAATTCCTGATCTTTCAGATAGCGAGCACCTCTGGTCTGAAATGCAAGCAAATATACGGACTGATATAAGAAAAGCGGAGTCTCGACTTAATCTCAGGATACGCGATGACGTGGATTTGGATGAATTCATCCGTCTAAACAGGCTAACCTATAATCGTCAGGGAATACAGCAGCCATATTCAGATGGCTTTATTCACCGCCTGGATTCCGCCTGTGTCAAGCATCATTGTAGAAAGATATGGGTGGCAGAGGACCCTGAGGGTCGTCACCATGCGGGAATTTATATCGTATGGGATGAAAATAGTGCTTATTATATTATGGGAGGGAGCGACCCGAAATTAAGAAACAGTGGGGCAACCAGTTTGTGTATGTGGCATGCAATTCTCCATGCTTCAACTGTAACTAAAAGATTCGATTTCGAAGGTTCTATGATTGAGTCAATTGAGCGCTATTTCCGCGCATTTGGTGCAAGGCAGCATCCATATTTCACAATATATAAAACACCCAGTTTAATATTAAAGACATCATTATTCCTTCGCGACGTGCTCAGGACTTAGAAGTGCTACTGGTCCAGATTCCTAAAGTATGCATAAGAGAACAGCATTATATTCTAGATATAATGATTGGAGAATTTCTCGGTTTGCCATTCAGAGTAGAAGAGTATGATAAAAGCAATATCAATATCAGAAGGCCAGGGAGTTCTTCATCTATATCATTGAATGCTGATTTTTTTCACCGGGCGCACAAAGAGTGGCTGGGAAAATCAACAATGCCTGTGTTGCCTATGAAATTCTGGGTGCCTGTGTCACATCGTTTTAATAGAAAGTTGGCTGAAATCAGCGTTCCGGTTATTTATGGTCAGGCAGGAATGGAGGAAAATTACAATTGTATCCATATGAATTTGGACATATTTGGTAGCTCTTTCTTCATGCTGACGCGTTATGAAGAACTCATTACGCCTGAAAGAGATGAACATGACCGGTTTCCTGCATCCTCTTCCGTTGCTTATAATGCAGGTTTTTTAGATAAGCCAGTAGTGAATCAATATTTAGACATATTATGGGCTTGCATACAAACCTTATGGCCTGATATGGAAAGAAAAGAACGCAAATTCAGAAAGCTCATTAGTTGTGATATAGACCAGCCTTTTGATCTGGCTGGCCGCTCATTAAAAAGAACATTACTACGTGTCTGTGCCCGCCTTATTCGTGACCATAACCCTGAATTAGTAATACGTGACGGACTGAATTACATATTCAAGAGGTTCGGATCCGATTATTTCGATGAATATCGGAGGAATATTGACTGGATTATGACAGTTAATCAAAAAGCGGGAAATAAGGTGGCTTTTTATTTTATACCAATTCAGACTGACACTCAGTTTGATAATGTTGATGACATTCGGACTGGGAAAAATCAAGATTTATTGAGACAAATTGCAGGAGCGGGGCACGAAATTGGATTTCACCCAGGCTATGAGACATATCATTGCTCAGAAAAATTCACTCAGTCAGCACAGGCGCTTCGTGAGGCTTGTAGAAATCTAAATATTGATATTGCCTCAATGGGGGGGAGACAACACTACATGCGATACGATATCGCTAGAACACCAGACTATTGGCAGGAAAACGGATTTATATATGACTCAACGCTAGGCTATCCTGATAAACCGGGTTTTCGCGCTGGTGTATGCTATGAGTATACAATGTATTCATTAGTTCGCCGGAAGAAAATGAACCTAAGGCAAAGACCATTGATCATAATGGAGGCGTCAATTTTATCTGATGAATTCGAGGGCCTGGGATTTACCCACCTCGCTATGGAGCGTTTCGATTATTTCAAGAATAAATGCAAGGAGCATTCAGGAGATTTTACCCTGCTATGGCATAATTCGTTTTTCCATAAAAAATCAAGCAAATCTTTTTATGTCAATGTAATAAAATAATGCGTCGATATGAACCTACTATATTATGGTGGCTGTGAATTATATCAACAAAAATATTTATGGCAGTTTTCTTAAAAGCAGGAATTTTTTCTTGTTTGCATTGCTGTTTAGGGCATTACTTGAGGCGTCTTACGTCAATATTGTCAGTACTGTCTTTGGTTATCTTGGTTATAGTATTAACTTCCAGCTCTCTAACTATATTCTTTCGTGGCTTATTTTCATTCTTTCTTTCGTGATGGTTAGGGGGCGTATTACAAGGGTGAGTGACTATTTTTTTATCACCGCATTATTAGGTGTGCTAGCTCCAATTACTATTCTATATGGTTACGATGCAAATCGTGATTTACTACCACTATTAACTGTCTATGTTGCGTTATTTTTAACATATATTATCAGTCATATTAAATTTTTTTCCTTTAAAGGGTTGCCAACAATTAAATATGGGATGGGGATTGCTGTAGTTGTATCGCTTGTATTTGTTGTGCTACTAATCGTTTGGTATTTTGTTTCTGGTGTAAAGTTTAATTTAGACTTTTCTAAGGTGTATGAATTTAGGAGGGGAAACGCTGAAATTGCAGCGCGAGGAATACTCGCCTATACGAATAATTGGACATATCAGATATTTAACGTGACCCTATTTACCTTTGCATTACTGTACAAGCGCTATTTTATAGCTGTAATTTTATTTTTAATACAGGTTTATTTCTTTGCTGCTTCCGCGCATAAGGCAGTATTGTTTTATCCTGTCTTGGTGGTGGGAATTTGGTTTTATTTTAGAAAGACCAATAGTGCTGTTGTAGTGCCCTTTATTTTTAGTAGTGTCATTGTGGCTTCACTATTAACTTACTATTTTATGGGTGATGTCACGGCTTCATCGTTATTTTCGAGACGGGTATTCTTTGTTCCAGCTCGCCTGACGTACGATTATTTTGAATTCTTTGCCTCTAACCCAAATGTTTATTGGTCAAATTCAATTTTAAAATCATTAGTCGAATACCCATATGATCGTCCTGTTGGAGAGGTTATTGGTCAATTCTTGGGGAAAGATGACTTAAATGCAAATAATGGCTTTGTATCAATGGGGTTTGCTCATGCAGGATATTTGGGTGTTATATTTTATTCGATTTTGGTCGGTATTTTGCTGCGGTTTATCGATGACATTACTTTCCTATCATTGCCATTATGGGTTTCTCTTTCTTTAACCATAGTGCCATTAAGGAGCTTTTTAATATCCACTGACTTGTTTACTGCAATGCTTACGCACGGTTTTTTCGTCGCAATTATTATAATATACTTAGTAAGGTCGAAAGCTGGATATTCAGTAAGATAGGAGTTATTGCCAAATCTGCTGTTTGGCCAGTTGAAACAAGCCGTGGCCTGATCGCCTGCTTTCACCTCAAAAATCATCTTTGAATTTAATTCCGTTTTCCAGCTTCGACTGGTAATCCCGGCGCATCCGTGGCGAAGGCGGTTTGAATTTTGTGCAAAAATGTGTTCAGAATTTGAGGGCCTTACACATAATGAAAAAAATATTGCATCTCACACAGACAGATATCATGTCTGACTCGCGAATTATAAAAGAAATTGATGCGGCCAGGAATTCCGGGTACCAAGTAACAGGTATTGGTATTAAATGTGAAGTGAATCGTGCTACTTCTAATTTAATAAATCCAGGTGACATTATATCTATCGCGCTTATATCGAAAAAATTTGTTAGACGCCCAAAAATATTACAACATTTTTTTGTTTTCACTGAATTCTTGTTAAGGGCCTTTTACCTGGCCGTGAAATGTAAGCCTGACATTATTCATTGTAACGATACGCTGGTCCTGCCAATAGGTGTTTTGGTGAAATTATTTACCAGCGCAAGACTTGTGTATGATGCCCATGAGTTGGAATCCAACCGGAACGGTTTGTCCCGATTCCTAGGGAAAATAACATTATTAATAGAAAAGGCCGCCTGGTATTTTGTAGATGCTCTCGTAGTTGTCAGCCCTTCAATTGAAACGTGGTATAAAGCCAACGTAGGAGAAAAACCGAGTGCGGTTGTATTGAATTCACCGGTTATAGAAGTACAATCAGGACCTGTCAGCACCGATTATCTGCGGGACAGGTATGGTATTGAAAAAGGGAGAAAAATATTTATTTATGTTGGTATACTAGGTCCTGGTCGCGGCATTGACCTCATCGTTGAGGCTTTTAAAAACAAATGCATTAATTCATCCTTGGTTTTTTTAGGGTATGGGCCTTTATCAGATGAGCTAAACGAAATAGCCGACAAAAACAGTAATATATACGTGCATGATGCCGTTGAGCACGAAAGGGTAGTGTCGGTTGTGAGGACTGCTGATGTAGGGTTATGTTTAATTCAAAATGTCTCGTTGAGTGATTATTACTCCCTGCCTAACAAATTATTTGAATACTGCTTTTCTGGAATTCCGGTCTTGGCGTCAAATTTCCCTGATATTTCTGCAATTGTAAACCAGTACAGGATAGGCGTTTGCGTTGACCTGAATCTCGATGATGTGATTGAAGGTATTAAAAGATTTGAGCGTGATGATTTGGCTTCTGATTTCTCAGTCACAGACTTGGTGGCGCTAGGCTGGGAGGCGCAGGCATCTAGGCTGATACAATTATATAGAAAGGTCACATCCGACGATGATAAATAATTTTGATGTAATGATGTAATAAGGAATCATTTATGTGTGGCATATTTGGCTGTTTGTTAAGCAGCGATGAACAAAAAACAAACGAAATCACTTTGCTTGCAGAGGCTGCGGAGCAACGTGGCAGAGACTCATCCGGGTTGATTTTATTTGTGGATGACAAATATAAAGTTATCAGAGCAGATATGCCTGTTAGTGATCTGGTGGCGCGGACAGAAATAAAAGCGCCTAGGATTGTAGCAGGGCATAGCCGATTGGTCACGAATGGTGTTTTGGATAACCAGCCTGTAATTCGAGACGGCATCATCGTTATACACAATGGGATCATATGCAATGTTGATACGCTTTGGGATAAAAGAGATGCTGAGCGAAAATTCTCCATCGATACGGAAATTATACCTGTAATTATCAAGGAAGAAAGGAGTAAGGGACGGTCAGTTGATGAGATAGCAAGTATATTGTTTTCAGATTGCGAAGGGGTGATTTCCGCAGCAGCATTTATTCCCGCAGAGGGGGTTCTCCTTCTGTTTTCGAATAACGGCAGTTTATACACAGGATTCAAGGAGGGTGATCTTTATTTCTCGTCAGAATCATTTCCTTTGGTAGAGATTGGTTGCGAAAACGTCAGCCAGGTCAAGAGTACACTTGAGCTTAAGATTCCTATTGCTGAGAAAATCATGGAGTCTACTGTTGCGAGTAAACATAGGCCTAACCTCCTGCCTGATGTGATTACAGATGCAGGTGAAGAGAATCTGCTTGAATTCATCGTTCCTGAATTAAGGAGGTGCTCCAGGTGTATCCTTCCTGAGACTATGCCCTATATTCGCTTTGATCAGGATGGAATATGTAATTATTGTCACAACTATACAATTAGAAATCATCCTAAACCCGTCGAGATGTTATTTGATCTGGTTGAGCCTTATCGTAGAAATGACAAGCCCGATTGCATCGTCCCTTTCTCAGGTGGCAGGGACAGCTGCTATTCATTACATTTAATCGTAAACGAGTTGAAGATGAACCCTATTGCTTATACTTATGACTGGGGGATGATAACCGATCTGGGAAGGAGAAATATCAGCCGCATGTGTGCGGCGCTAGGTGTTGAGAATATTATTATCGCTGCAGACATAGAGCTTAAGCGAAGGAATATCCGGAAAAATCTTTCTGCCTGGCTGAAACGGCCTCATCTTGGGATGATAAGTTTGCTGACTGCCGGAGATAAGCATTTTTTCAGATATGTTGAGCTGGTAAAGAAGCAAACAGAGATCAGCCTGAACCTGTGGGGAATAAATCCCCTTGAGGTTACACATTTTAAGACCGGCTTCCTGGGTATACCTCCATCCTTTGAAGGACGACATGTATACAATCACGGTATGATGGCCCAGCTTTATTATCAATCCAAAAGAGCTTATCAAATGTTCAGGAATCCAGGCTATTTCAACTCGTCCCTGTTCGATACTTTGTCAGGGGAGTATTGGCGCAGTATCCACAAAAAGACAGATTATTTCCATGTGTTTGACTACTGGGTTTGGGATGAGAAGGTGATTGACGAGACCTTAGACCAATACAACTGGGAAAGGTCGCCTGATACAAATACGAGCTGGCGCATTGGGGATGCCACTGCAGCATTTTACAATTACATATACTATACAGTCGCCGGATTTACCGAACATGATACTTTTAGGAGTAATCAGGTAAGAGAAGGCGCGCTATCCCGTGAAGATGCTCTAAGTCTGGTTGAGGTCGAGAACCAGCCTCGGTACGAAAGTATTAAATGGTATCTGCAAGCCGTAGGTATTGACTATACAAGCGCAATTGAAACTATCAATAGAATGCCTAAGCTCTACTAGACGATGAGAGTATGGTTCATTTCAAAATATGCGAGCATACCCAAGTACGGGGCGGCATCCAGACTGTTTCATCTGGCAAATGAGTTCAATAGCTGTGGTCAAGAAGCGATCCTGATAACCTCTGACGCGAACCATTTGTGTGATTTTCCTTCCAGCAGGAAGATTTATAACTATGAGAAAGTCGAGAATACCCCGGTTTATTGGATAAAAACTAAAAAATATACAAGAACAGCGTCAATATCCAGAGTATTAAGCTGGATTGATTTTGATGCCAAGCTTTTTTTTATGAAGAAAAGCATGTTGCCTACACCTGAGGTGGTCATAGTGTCTTCTCTTTCTCTATTGACAATAATATACGGGTATTATTTGAAGAGGCGGTACAAGGCGACGCTTGTTTTCGAGGTGCGGGATATTTGGCCACTAACCATGATTGAGGAGGGAGGATACAGCAGGAGGCACCCACTGGTTATGTTTTTAAGAATTGTTGAAAAATTTGGTTATAGGCACTCAGACCTTATTGTTGGAACAATGCCACGACTGGATTTGCACGTCAGAGAGTCAATTGGTTATGAAAGACCATTTTTTTGTTCTCCTATTGGGTATGATCGTGAAACCTGCTCAAAAAATAATGATATTCATGGGCCGAATCTTGATCAGTACTTTCCGGAGAAAAAGATTATCGTTGGATATGCTGGAAGCATGGGAGTAAGTAATGCGCTAGAGCCACTTGTTGAGTGTATAAAGAGAATGGAGCAGTATAAAAATATACACTTTGTATTAACGGGTGGAGGAGATCTGCGGGAGAATTTTGAACAAGACCTGGAGATGAACAAGAATGTTACCTTTGTTCCCAGAATACGAGCTTGTGATGTTCCTCAGTTTCTTAGCCGTTGTGATATTTTGTATTTATCGACAAAGAAGTCCGGTGTTTGGAGATTCGGTCAGTCAATGAATAAGGTTGTAGAGTACATGATGTCTGGCAGACCTATTATTGCCTCTTATTCAGGTTTTCCTTCAATGATTAATGAGTCGGGAGCTGGCGTATTTGTTCCTTCTAATGATTCCCAAGCAATTCAGGAAGCTATTCTCAGGTATGCCTCTTTTTCCCCTGCGGAGCGGCTTGAAATTGGTGCCAAAGGGAGGAAGTGGATACTGAAAAACAGATCCTATTCAAGACTGGCGGGAGATTATATTGAGAGATTAGTTAAAATCAATCATCAGAAATGAAAAGGTTTTTCGATATTCTTGTTTCTCTGGTTTCCTTGATTCTGCTAGCGCCACTTTTTTTTCTTGTAATGATGTTGGTCCGGGCGGATGTTGGCTCACCCGTTTTCTTCAGACAAATACGCCCTGGTTTGAATGGTGCGCCATTCGAGCTTATAAAATTTAGAACAATGCAGGATAGAGTGGATTCTGATGGGGATGTTTCTGATGATTCTGAAAGGTTGACTACTGTAGGGCGTATTCTGCGTTCTACTAGTCTTGATGAGCTGCCTGAGCTGTGGAACGTACTTAAAGGAGATATGAGTCTTGTTGGTCCGAGACCATTGTTAATGGAATATTTACCTCTTTATACTGCGAGGCAATTCAGGCGCCACGATGTGAAACCCGGAATTACTGGGTGGGCACAGGTAAACGGGAGAAATGCAATTTCATGGGAAAAGAAATTTGAGTTAGATGTTTGGTATGTGGATAACAGGTCATTCTGGCTGGATGTTAAGATCCTTTGGTTGACAATTTTAAAAGTCTTATGCCGTGAGGGAATAAGTCAGGATGGGCATGCGACTATGGAGAAGTTTCGAGGTTCTGCATGATGAGTCGCTCTCTATTGATTGTTGGTGCTGGTGGTCATGGCCGTGTAGTGGCAGATGCAGCACGATTATCTAGGCAATGGGAACGAATTGCATTTGTTGATGATCGTTATCCTGAGTTGCTTTCTTCAGGTGTCTGGTCTGTAATCGGGGCAGTAGCTGAATTGGATAGTCTGGTTTCTGATTGGGGAGAAGCTGTGATTGCGGTGGGTGACAATACCACCCGCATTGAGATACTTGAAAGAACTAAGTCTTGTGGTTTTGATATTGTCTCAATTATTCACCCTTCTGCCCAGATAACGGAAGATGTAGTAATTGGCAAGGGTTCAGTTGTTTTTGCCAATGCAGTAATTAACACAGGCTCAGAATTAGGCGCTGCATGCATAGTTAACACTGCCGCAACAGTAGATCACGACAACCAGATTGGAGATGGGGTACATATTTCACCCGGAGCTCACTTAGGTGGAAATGTGGATGTAGGTGCTAGAAGCTGGATCGGGATCGGTGCATCAGTCATACATGGCTGTGTCATAGGTCATGATGTCATAGTTGGCGCTGGTGCCGCTGTGATAGATGACATAGCCTCTGGACTGACTGTTGTGGGTGTTCCGGCACGAGATCATATCTAATGATGCAGGATTTTGGATCTTGGCCCGAGTTTGGTCAGGAAGAAGAAGATGCTGTTGTACGTGCATTACGTTCAGGTAGAGTTAATTATTGGACAGGCGAAGAAGGCCGTATGTTTGAGGTCGAGTTCGCTACATTCTGCAATACTGAACATGCCGTAGCACTGACAAATGGTACTGTAGCACTAGAGATTGCATTGAGGGCTCTAGAAATTGGCCCGGGGGATGAGGTGGTTGTTACACCGCGCACCTTTATTGCCTCAGTCAGTGCGATTGTCATGCTGGGAGCGACACCCGTATTTGCTGATGTTGATGTGGATTCCCAGAATATAACGCCTGACACAGTGGCCGAAGTCCTTACTGATCGAACACGCGCGATTATTGCTGTTCATCTCGCTGGCTGGCCGTGTGACATGGATGGTTTGATGGCCCTAGCGTTTAAACATGACTTATACGTGGTTGAGGATTGTGCTCAATCGCATGGCGCACTATATAAGGACAAGCCTGTGGGAGGACTAGGGCATGTTGCCGCTTGGTCCTTCTGCCAGGATAAAATTATGACGACGGGCGGTGAAGGAGGAATGTTAACAACGAGTGACCAAACTATCTGGGAACGTGTCTGGTCATTCAAGGATCATGGAAAATCCTGGTATGCAGTCTACAATCGGGAGCATGCAGCCGGATTTCGCTGGCTGCACGAGTCATTTGGCACAAATGCTCGGATGACCGAAATGCAGGCTGCGATTGGCAGAATACAGTTACAGAAAATGCATGATTGGAACCGTAAGCGACGAAGCAATGCATTAATTCTGGAAGAATCTTTTCAAGACATACCTGCTTTTCGTGTAACTAAAGCGCCTGAATCAATACGGCATGCGTACTATAAATATTATGTGTTTGTAAAGCAGGAAATGCTGAGGAGTGGTTGGGACAGGGACAAGATAATTGATGCAGTTACGAAAATGGGTGTGCCCTGTTTTAGCGGATCTTGCCCGGAAATATATCTGGAGAAAGCATTCGAAGGGACTGGGCTCCGCCCGGATGAGCGCCTCCCGGTTGCCAGAGCGCTGGGAGAGACTAGTCTGATGTTTCAAGTGCACCCAACCTTATCCGTCGATGATATGCATGCGATATGTCAAGCAGTATGTAAAGTCATGCGGCAAGCCAGTCTTGCTTAGGCTGGGTGCAATACCATATCCAGAGAGAGGCCGGCACAAAAGCTTAAATCACTTGTGAGCGTGTGGATGATAAGATAGAGTTAACATATTGAGGGTAGTCGATTATCTAGGGAATTGCATAGGGGAAAGGGGTGATAAGAAGGATAAATCGTCGTGTAACCATTGCGATACATGATTTGGGGATGGTGGCGGTTGCCTGGGGACTCGCCTATTTCACACGCTATAACTTCTCGATTCCCCAACCTGCATGGCAGGATTTGTGGCTGACACTCCCCGTGGTTATGGTGGCTCAGGGATTGATTCTGTGGAGATTTGGCCTCTATCGCGGATTGTGGCGCTTCGCCAGTATAGCGGATCTATGGAATATTCTGCGCGCTGCTGTTCTTGGTGTCCTTGTTATCACATTGATTCTGTTTATATTTAAGCGAATGGACGGGGTGCCGAGGACGGTTTCCCTGTTCTACCCCGTGTATCTGGTGTTTCTCCTGGGCGCGCCGAGGCTGATTTATCGGATATGGAATGAGCAACGATTCACAAGTTTATCCAGGGGTGATTGCAAACGTGTTTTGATCCTTGGGGCCGGCCAGGCAGGAGAGATGCTGTGCCGCGATATGCGGCGCGGTGGCGAATATATGCCGGTTGGTTTTCTGGATGACAACAAACGTCTCCGTGGCAGCAAGATGCATGGCGTTCCGGTTTTGGGGCCGATAAATCGGCTCGCTGAGATGCTTGACAAATTCGAAGTGGATATTGTCATTATCGCTATTCCCTCGGCAAGCAATGCCCAGATGCGCCGTATTGTCGAGATATGTGAACAGGTGGATATCCCCTTCCGTACTGTGCCTCGTTTTCAGGATCTGCTGTCTGGGCGCGCCAGTATCAATGATGTCAGGGAAGTGGCTTTGGACGACCTGTTGAGCCGGGATCCCGTGTCCCTGGATTGGAAGGCTATTAGTGAGGGCGTGGCGGGGAAGTCTGTGTTGGTGAGTGGCGGTGGGGGTTCCATCGGTTCAGAGCTGTGCCGCCAGATTGCCCGCCTGGGACCCGGCGCACTCATTGTGTTCGAAAATAATGAATATAATCTGTATCGGATAGAGCGGGAGCTTCAACTCAAGTATCCGGACCTCGTGCTCTATGCTTACCTTGGGGATGTGCGTGACCGGGCTTCAGTGGTCAAGGCCTATGAAACATACCGGCCTGAGATGATTTTTCATGCCGCCGCCTACAAACATGTCCCCATGCTGGAGCAGAGAGCCCGTGAGGCAGTACGCAACAATGTGATGGGCACCAAGCTCATGGCGGCCATGGCTGACCGTTTTGGTTGTGAAACATTCGTTATGATATCCACTGATAAGGCCGTCAACCCGACCAATGTGATGGGGGCAACCAAGCGTATTGCGGAACTTTATTGCCAGTCCTTGAATGGGCGCTCAAGAACGCGCTTTATCACGACGCGCTTCGGAAATGTCCTGGGTTCCGCTGGCAGCGTTGTCCCCTTGTTTCACAAGCAGATCAAGGAGGGCGGCCCAATTACAGTTACACACCCGGAAATCACCCGCTATTTCATGACTATTCCGGAAGCATCCCAGCTGATTATGCAGGCCGCTGTGATAGGTGGGGGAGGAGAGATTTTTGTGCTGGATATGGGGGAGCCAGTCAAGATTTCATATTTGGCCGAACAAATGATCCGTCTTTCTGGCAAGGTTCCTGGTGAGGATATCGAGATAGTTTTTACAGGCCTGCGCCCTGGAGAAAAGCTCTACGAGGAATTGTTTTATGATCAGGAGGATCATCTTGCCACGAGCCATGACAAGATTTTGTTGGCGCGCTCCTACGAAAGTGATTGGGAATCGCTGGAGGCCGATATCCGGGCCCTTGAAGAGGCCTGCGAGTTTTATGAAGACACCCGGCTTCATGATTTGCTAGGTAAATTGGTGCCTAAGCATCCCGCGTCACAAGTAGTGCCAGATAATGTTGTGAACCTGGACCGTATTCCCGCTTGAGCATAAAAACCGGAAAACCTGTATTACTCGCGGCAGGCATTGCCCCGCTGCTCATCTGACTGCTTGAGATATTGGGGCGTCATATTCTTCTAATGGAAGGTTTAGCATGGCGTGGGATGAACTGGGAGGAGAGGCTCCTGCGCCTGCTGTTTGTCAGTTACGCGCTTTTTCTGGCGGGATTCTTTTACATCCCCAATGCTGTTGATCTCTATAAGTTCTATTCCGTGGCCGTGCTGGCGCCTGGTTTATTCCTTCTGCCTCGTGGTTTTCGCCTGTTACGTGGCAATATCCTTTTTCTTCTGATAATCGTCTACCTGGGATACATGCTTGTCTCTCCTGTCTGGGGGGGGCATTTTGAGTGGCCTGCCTACTTGAATTATTTGCGGCTGGCTTTGTTCGTCATCGTATTTGTCGTCTCTACCGTTTTGTTGTACAAGCAATGGCCACAGACGTTTACGGCCATGTTGCGCCTTATGTCTCTGTTGGTGGCGGTTGCCGCTTTCGCTTCAATAATAATATGGTACAGAGATCCGGCGGCCCAACCGCGCCTGATTGGTATTGGAATTCTCGAAAATCCGAATGCAAGCAGTTATGTCTATGCCGTTTTTGCCGTGTTGAATCTGGCCTATGCTTTCAATAAAAAAAGTTCGGCCTGGTTGCGTGCTCTCCATATGGCGTCTGTGATAATCCTGTTTGCTTTTGTCCTGTTTACCTATAGCAGAGGCTCATTGTTGGCGTTGGCTGCCGCCTCCATGATTATGATGATCGGGTGGCGCCCGGGTAAAGTCATGATAGCTGCCTTGTTGCTTGGGTCCCTTGTTTTCGCGGTGTATTTCTATTTTCCTCAAACTGTCGCCCTTCTTGATCGTAAGGTGGGCGCCCGCCTTGATATCTGGCAGGCTGTGCTCTCCAAGATTTTCGAGGCTCCTGTGTGGGGACACGGGTTCCTCACGGATCAGTATGTAAAGGTGGATGGCATACTGCTCTTTTCCCACAATGCCTATCTTGCAGCCTTTCGAGATGGTGGCATGGTGGGGGGGCTATTGCTGCTTGCCATGTTGGGCATGGCAGTCTATCAGGCCTGGCAGGCGGGCAGGGACAGTGGTGACTACCACTATCTTGCGCTGTTGATCCTGGCATTGGTTTGCATGTCATTCGATACTGACCGCCTTCTGACCCGTCCTCGCGAGCTATGGTTGGTGCTGTGGTTACCAATGGCGCTGGTCTTGGGCTATCATGTTGCAAGGAAGCGTGGGGCCACCCACCTGGTTTCACAATGAGGTTTAGAAAAGATGTGCAATCAACGTTGTTTCTGGACAAGCAATTGCATCAAATAAGGCTTGAGGAATAAGATCCTGATCAACATCGTATTGTGATAAAAAACTCAGCAGAGGTGACAAGGACAAGATGGGAATAAAAAAAGCAGTTTTCCCCGTGGCGGGCATGGGCACACGCTTTCTGCCCGCCACCAAGGCAACGCCCAAAGAGATGTTACCCATTGTCGACAAGCCGTTGATTCAATATGCCGTCGAGGAGGCCCTGGCGGCGGGGATCACGGAGCTGGTTTTCGTCACCAGTGGCAGCAAGCGGGCGATAGAGAACCATTTTGACCGTAACCATGAGTTGGAAGCCCAACTCATCAAGCAGGAAAAACGGGCTTTGCTGGAAATCGTTCAGGATGTGGTGCATGACGATGTTTCCTACATCTACGTCCGTCAGCCGCAGGCGCTGGGCTTAGGGCATGCGGTGCTGTGCGCCCGTCCGGTCGTGGGCGACGAGCCCTTTGCGGTGATACTCGCCGATGATCTGATCAATGGCGATGGCAGGGGATGCCTGCATCAGATGGTCGAACTGTTTTTGCATCATCGTTGCAGCATATTGGGTACTGAAGAGGTCGAAGCGGGAGAGACGGACAAGTATGGTATCGTCAGCCCCGCTGAAAAGATCGGCGACAGGTTGACGAGTATCGATGGCATTGTCGAAAAGCCTGATCCTTCCCAGGCTCCGTCCACTTTGGCGGTTGTAGGGCGCTATATTTTGACTCCTGGGGTCTTTGCGTTTCTCGAGAATCAGGAAAAAGGGGCGGGAGGAGAGATTCAGTTGACCGACGCCATCGCCAGGCTGCTGGATGAGGAACCCATCATGGCGTACCAGTTCGATGGGGTTCGCTATGACTGCGGCAGCAAGCTGGGCTACCTGAAGGCCACGGTGGAATATGCATTGCAGCACCCTGATTTGCAGGCGCCTTTCGGTGATTATTTGCAGCGCTTCTGCATATTGAGTGAGAAGGAATGATGTTGTTGTGGTGGGGCTAAGAAGCCCCCGGATCCCCGTCATTCCGGCGCGATTTCAACGGGAATCCGTATCGGCAAAACCACTGGATTCCCGCTCGTCCCATGCGGGAATGACACAATATATGACTACTGGCGATTGAGAATTCTTCTGAGCGAATGATGCGGCCGCTGTTATCCTTGAAAGGGCTTTGCCATGGTTACCGTGAAGGTGAGCGCGACAGGTCGGTTCTGGATCATGTGGATCTCGATATTGGCGAGGGTGAATTCGTCGCCATCCTGGGACGCAGTGGCTCAGGCAAGTCAACTCTGTTCAATCTCATCAGCGGCATCGATGGACCGCGAGCTGGCGCAATTTGGGTGAGGGGCATGGAACTGTCGGCGCTCAATGAGCGTGACCGCACCCTGTACCGCCGCCGGCACATCGGATTCATTTATCAGTTCTTCAACCTGCTGCCCACATTGACGGTCAGGGAAAATCTCTTGCTGCCGCTTGAACTCAACGGTCTGCCATCACAGCGCGCCGACGAGCTGCTGGCAGCCGTTGAGTTGTCCGAACGCGCCGGGGCTTACCCCGACCGTCTGTCGGGTGGGGAACAGCAACGCGTCGCCATTGCCCGGGCGCTGGTGCATGATCCGACCCTGGTGCTTGCAGACGAACCGACGGGTAATCTTGACATGCAGACGGGTCAACTCATCCTTGATATGCTCGACCGCCTGGCAAGGCAGACAGGCAAGACTCTGGTGCTGGCGACCCATTCCCGCGCCGTTGCCGAACGGGCCGATCGCGTCCTGGCCCTGGTGGATGGCGGGTTCACCGACGATATAGCGGCCTTCGCATGGTGAACGGGATGCCGGTCCTTGCCGGGCAGAGGATCCTGCGTCTGGCCAGTTTCCGTTATCTCCTGCAACATCCCTGGCAACTGGCCCTCACCATCATCGGCATCGCCCTTGGCATCGCCATCATCGTGGCCGTGGACCTCGCCAATGAAAGCGCCACCCGCGCCTTTCAGCTTTCCATGGAAAATATCAATGGCAGGGCTACCCATCAGGTCGTGGGAGGGCCATCGGGGCTAGACGAAGCAGTTTATATCCGTTTGCGGGTGGAACTGGGATTGCGCGACAGTTCACCCGCCGTGGAGGCCTATGGTGTCAGCGGGGAGGAGATTCTGCACCTCATCGGTTTCGACCCCATGACGAATATGGGGCAGGAAACGCGCTTTGGCGCCCTGGAGGAGGGCGTCATGGAGGACCTGATTACCATCCCCGGGACGGCCTTGCTGGCGGCGCCCACGGCGAAACGCATGAAGCTGGACAAAGGGGATGCCTTTGATATCGATTTGGGCGGGCGCAAACATCGCCTGCGCCTTATCGGGCTGCTGGAGGCGCGGGATCGGCCCGATGCGGCAATCGAGGGGCTGCTGCTGACAGATATCAGCACAGCGCAGGAAATCACGGGCTTTATTGGCCGCTTGAGCTGGATAGACCTGCTTCTGGAAGATGGCGTAGACAAAAAAATACTGGAAACCATTCGGGCCAACCTGCCCCCTGATGCCGAACTGGTGCCTGCGGAGTCGCGCAGTAACGCCATGATGCAAATGAGCCAGGCATTCCGCACCAATCTCATGGCCATGGGGCTGATGGCCCTCATCGTCGGCATGTTCCTGGTTTACAACACCATGACTTTCATGGTCATCCAGCGCCGCCATCTGCTGGCCACCTTGAGAATGCTGGGCGTCAGCAGAGGAGAGCTGTTCCGTATTATTCTGTCTGAGGCGCTGCTGGTTGGCGTTGTGGCAACGGTGCTGGGGATATTGGTGGGAGTCCTTTTGGGGTCGGGGCTGGTTCACCTGGTAACACGCACTATCAACGATCTTTATTTCGTCGTGACAGTCACGGATCTGCAGTTGAGCGCGGCCCCCATCCTCAAGGCAGTAATGCTGGGCGTGGGTGGCACACTCATTGCCGCTTTTATTCCCACCCTCGAGGCCGCCATGACCAGCCCGCAGGCGGCCCTGCGCCGCTCCATGCTGGAGGCCCACACCCACACGTTCGTATCCCGCCTGTCGGTAGTGGGGCTTGCACTCTTCATTATCGGCCTGCTGTTGCTCGCGATTCCCAGCAAGGCGTTGGCACTGGGGTTCGCCTCCCTGTTCCTTCTGGTTCTGGGAATGACTTTCATCACGCCCTTGCTGGTCATGAAATGTGTTTCCCTCAGCAATCAGTTGGGCGCCGGTCGGCTGGGTGTGACCACCCGGCTCGCCATACGCGGTATTTCGGATGCCTTGAGCCGTACGGGCACGGCTATCGCCGCCCTGATGCTGGCGGTGGCCACGACCATCGGCGTCAGTATCATGATCGACAGCTTCCGCGCCAGTGTCTCGACCTGGCTGGAGGCCACCATGCGCGCGGATATTTTTCTGTCAGCGCCCGGCCTGGGCTCTGGCCGTTCCCTGACGGCCTTGGATGCAGGGCTGATCCGGGCTGTCAAAGCCCTGCCGGAGGTCACGGGCGTATCCGAAGGCCGCCAAGTGACGATAGAGTCGGAAGGCAAGCTCACCAAACTGTTTGCCCTGAAACTGGCCGATAGCGCCCAGCCGGGTTTTCAGCTCAAGGAAGGGGATCCCGATGTGGTCTGGCCGGCCTACCGGCGTGGCGAGGCCGTGTTGGTCTCCGAGCCTCTGGCCTTTCATCGTGGGCTTCGCGCCGGTGATGCCATCGCGTTGCGCACTGACGATGGACTACGGCACTTTCCCATCGCCGCTGTCTACAATGACTATGGATCGGACCAGGGCAAGGTGCTCATGGCGCGCAGCCTCTACAACCGCCATTTCCGTGACCGCGCTGTCGCTGGCCTGGGATTGTATATACAGCCAGGGATTACGCCCGAGGTGGTCATCGACAAGGTGAAGGCCCTTGCCGCACAGGCCGGTCAGCAGGTACGCATCCGCTCCAACCGCGAAATCCGCGCCTACACTCTGGAGATCTTTGACCGTACCTTCGCCATCACCCATGTCCTGCGCCTGCTGGCCATACTGGTGGCCTTTATCGGCATTCTCACTGCGCTCATGGCCCTGCAACTGGAGCGGGCCAAGGAGATCGCCGTGCTGCGGGCCACCGGGGTCACCCCGGGCGAGGTGACGCGCATTATTACCATACAGACCGGTACAATGGGCCTGCTTGCCGGCCTGATGGCCATTCCTACGGGGCTGGTGCTCTCCCAGGTGTTGATTCATGTCATCAACAAGCGTTCCTTTGGGTGGAGTATGGAATCCCTGATTAACCTCAATGAATTGTCTGCCGCTATAATACTTGCGGTATCCGCGGCAATGCTGGCAGCCATCTATCCCAGCTGGAGAATGACGCGGACAGCACCTGCCCTGGCGCTGCGGGAGGAGTAAGACGCGGTTCTGGGCGCTGGCGCTACTGGGGAATGGAAGCGCCTATTCATCTCCCGGCATTTCGTGATCCCCCAGGGGTTTTACGTCTTGCGGGAATTTGTTTAATATTTATGCGGTCTTATTGACAGGAGCAGGGATATTCCTGAAGAGAATGGTTATTTAACGTGCACAGAGACTCTTCTGGCATGAAAAGTCTGGGTGCGCGCTTTGCCTTGTTCCTGGCGCTCAGTCTCTTCGTGGCCATGGTGCTTGCCGGCTTCTGGATCGAGCGCCAGGTGCGCCAGATGATGGACCAGGAGGCGGCGCAACAGGCGGAGCTTCAGGCGCAAACCATCCTCTCCAGCCTGCAGACACTCATGCTCAACGGCCAGGGTGTCCTCGCCCGTGGCTGGCTGGACCGAATGCGTGAGCTGGAAGACATCCTGGACATTGAAGTATTGCGCAGGGATGGCCGGGAGGCTTTCACGGATCTCTCAACCGTCGAGGCCGTCAATAATTTCCGCCAGTCCGTCATTTTCGAGCGCCAGCCCGTTCCACCACAACATTCCGGTACCGTCAGCGATGTGAATTTTTCCCGGGCATTGAAGGGACGGACCGCCCTGGATATGTCCGGCGCGCCAGAGAAAATCTCCATATGGATGCCTATCCAGACAGAGCAGGAGTGCCTGCCCTGTCATGGCTATGAATCATCTCCGCTGCGGGGTGTTTTGCGCCTCTCTATCAATACGGGCGGTTTGTTGCAGGATATTGAGTCGCTTCGTCTCAGGCTCTGGATGCTGGCCATAGGCGTGGCTTTTTTTCTCGGCCTTATCTTGTTGCTCATGCTGCGTCTGTCCGTTTTACGTCCAGTCCATATGATGTGCGCCGCCATGCAGCGAATCGGCGCAGGCGAAGAAAACATCATCTTGCCGGAAAACCGCCAGGATGAACTGGGAAAAATGGCCCGGATCTTCAGGAGCATGTGGCGCAGCCTGCGCAGTCGCGAACAGCGTCTCCATGCCATTATGGCGCAAAGCTTCGATGGCATGGTGGTAGTCGATGAAAATGGCATGATCGAGTCTGCCAACCCTGCCATGGAACGCATGTTCGGCTATTCATCCGGGGAGCTGGCCGGCCAGAATGTCGAGATCATCATCCCTTTCCCCACGCGTGAAAAACACGATGAGTATATCGCTAACTATCTCAAGACGGGCAAGGGTAACGTGATCGGCAGGATCCGGGAGGAACTCGGCTGTCGCAAGGATGGGTCGACATTCCCCATCGAAATGTCCACCAGCGAGATGTGGGTCGAAGGGAAGCGCTATTTTCTGGCGATTATTCGTGATATCACGGTCAAGAAGAAGCGCATCGAGGCGCTGCGCCACCAGGCCCTCCATGATGCCCTGACAGGCCTGCCCAATCGCACGCTGCTGGAAGACCGGGTCGAGCAGGCAATTTCCGCTGCGCACCGCGAAAGAGGCTCTGTCGCCATTCTGTATATGGACCTCGACCGTTTCAAGGAGATAAACGATACCCTGGGCCACCATTTCGGCGACAAGGTCCTCCAGCATGTCGCTGCCAGGGTGCAGGCGGTATTGCGGGAATCGGATACCCTTGCCCGCCTGGGAGGAGACGAGTTTTCCATTCTGCTGCCGGGGGTCGATGAGGCAGGCGCAAGGAAAATCGCGGCCAAGGTGCATAGCGCATTTGATGAGGCCGTCACGCTGGATGGGCATACGCTCCATCTTGAAGGGAGTCTTGGCATCGTGTTATATCCGCAACATGGCGCGGATGTCTCGACGCTGATACAGCATGCGGATGTTGCCATGTACGTGGCCAAGGAAAGGGATGACGGTATTGCGGTATATGATACGGACCTGGATCATTACAATCTGCGAAACCTGGTTCTTATGGGGGAGCTGCGTAACGCCATCGAGAATGAGGCATTGGAGATACATTTCCAGCCCGTCATAAATCTGTCCTCGGGGAAAATCGCCGGTGTCGAGGCCCTGGTGCGCTGGTCCCATCCAAAGCACGGCCTGATGTTTCCCGATACCTTCGTCCCTCTCGCAGAGCGTAGCGGCCTCATTCAAAAACTGGGTCAGGTGGTGTTGAAAAAGACATTGAGTGTCTGTGTCCGCTGCCAGGACATCAGCGCAGATATGGTTGTGGCTGTGAATTTGTCGGCAAAGGACCTGCAGAACCCGGAGCTGCGGACGCAGGTGGCCAGAGCGCTGGAGCAGACGGGAATGGAGCCCGGGCATCTCAAACTGGAGATCACCGAGAGCGCCATCATGGCCGATCAGACGCTGGCGCTGGGTATATTGAAGGAGCTGAGCGCCATGGGGGTCAAGCTTGCCATCGACGACTTTGGCACGGGTTATTCATCACTGGCCTACTTGAAAACGCTGCCGGTCGATGACATCAAGATAGACCGTTCGTTCGTGACGGACATGTTGTCTGACAAGAGCAATGCCATGATTGTGAAATCCACCATTGATCTTGCCCACAATATGGGTCTCAAGGTGATAGCAGAAGGCGTGGAGAACCAGGAAACCTATAACGAACTGCTTGTCCTGGGCTGTGATGAGGCGCAAGGATATTTCATGAGCCGTCCCCTTCCTCCCGCCGACCTGATAGAATGGGTCAAAACTTCTCAGTGGGGTCTGTTGAATTCGTCTTGAGTCGCTTTCTGATCTGTTCAATCATGGTCTTGGCCCTGTGGTCGATCCCGGGCTGCAGCCGTTCGCCTGATGCGCAAGCGGATGCCGATAGGGCATTATCCTCCTTCCTTGGGCAGGGAGATAGTACTCCGGAAGGCTTCGCGCGCGCCGAGACAGCCCGTGAATTCCGTTTCCCCGAGGATCATGGCGCCCACCCGGACTACCGCACTGAATGGTGGTATTTCACCGGTAATCTTGCAACGGATCAGGGACGGCATTTTGGTTATCAACTGGTGCTGTTCCGTTTTGCCCTGGCGCCTGGTCGGGTTGAGCGCTCCTCCGCCTGGGCGACCAAGCAAGTCTACATGGCGCATCTGGCGTTGACAGATGTGGAGTCACAGGAATTTCGTTTCCATGAGCGTTTCGCCCGCAATGCCGCGGGACTGGCCGGTGTCGAAGCCTCGCCTTTCCGGGTATGGCTGGAAGACTGGCGCGTCGAGGCCGTGGATGGCGAAGATGAAACATGGACCCTGCAGGCAGGCGAAAGCGATATGGCCATTTCCCTGACCCTGTCGCCGCTCAAACCCGTCGTCCTGCAGGGTGATCGCGGGCTGAGCCGCAAGGGGCCGGAGCCAGGCAATGCCTCCTACTATTATTCCCTTCCCCGCATCGCAACAAAAGGCGTCATTACGCTGGGAGATGAACATTACCCGGTTGCGGGCCTGTCCTGGCTGGACCGGGAGTGGAGCACCAGCGCATTGAGTGAAGAGCAGGCGGGGTGGGACTGGTTCTCCCTGCAATTGAACAACGGGTACGATCTAATGTACTACCAGCTGCGCCACAAGGATGGTCGTGTAGAACCCTTCAGCAGTGGCACCTTGATCGACCCGGAAGGCGGGACAACAGCGCTGCGCCGTGAAGATGTCTTCCTGGAGGCGCTGGATACCTGGGAGAGCCCCTTGGGCGGTCTTTATCCCGTGGCCTGGCGCATGGAAATCCCCCTTGCCGGGCTGGAAGTCGAGATTCAATCCATGCTGAAAAACCAGGAACTCGATACCTCGGTCCGCTACTGGGAAGGGGCTGTGGAGGTAAAGGGGAAGCAGGGCGATGAAGAGGTTTCAGGTCATGGTTATCTCGAAATGACAGGATATGCGCGGTGAGGGCGGGCCGGCAGTGCTGAAAAATATATGGTACGTTGTGGATTATCATGCGCGTATTGGTGATTGAAGATGAGGCCTCCCTGCGCCAGCAGTTGGTGAGCCATCTGCAACAGCAGGGTTATGCCGTGGATGCCGCGGAGGATGGCGAGGAGGGGGCCTATCTAGGCAGTGAATATCCCTTCGACGTGGCAGTGGTGGACCTCGGCCTGCCCAAGCTGTCGGGTATCGAGGTCATCCGGTGTTTGCGCGGACAGGGATTGACCTATCCCATCCTGATTCTTACAGCGCGCGGGCGCTGGCAGGACAAGGTGGAAGGCCTGGAGGCCGGGGCCGATGATTATCTCGTCAAGCCTTTCCACATGGAGGAATTGATGGCGCGCCTCAATGCCCTGCTGCGCCGCGCGGCAGGCTGGGCGCAGCCGGTGATCCGTTGTGGCCCTGTCTCCCTGGACACGGCCGCGCAACGGGTCAGCGTCAACGGGCGGGCCGTGGATCTGACCGCCTATGAGTACAAGGCGCTGGAATACCTCATGCTGCACCGCGGCCAGGTGATCTCCAAGACGGACCTCACGGAGCACCTCTATGATCAGGACTATGACCGAGACAGCAATGTCATCGAAGTCTTCATTGGGCGCCTGCGCCGCAAACTGGATCCGGACAACAGCATCAAACCCATCGAAACCCTGCGCGGGCGCGGTTACCGTTTTGCACTGGCGTGTGACTGATGATCTCCCTGCACCTGCGCATTCTTGTCGCCGCCAGTATCGTGCTGGCGGGATTCTTTGGCCTCACCGGCGTCATCCTCGACCAGGCCTACCGCAACAGCGCGGAATCGGCGCTGCAGGAACGCCTCCAGGGCTACGCCTATGCCTTGGTGGCCGTTATGGAGCCGGATATTCAGGGGGAAGTGCATTTGATGAATGCGCTGCCCATTCCGCGCTTTTTCACGCCCGGATCAGGCCTCTATGCACAGGCGAAGCGTAACGACGGCCGTTTTTCCTGGCGGTCGCCCTCTATGAATGACATCGATATTCCTTTCTCCACGGGACTGGAGCGTGGTGAATACATCAGCAGGGAGGTTACGCTGGACTCCCAGGCAAGACTGTATACTTTCAGCATTGGCGTCAGCTGGTCTGAGGACACGCCACTGGAAGAGATCTATACCTTCAGTATCGCTGAGGACCTGGATACCCTGCATGCGCAGATTGCCGGTTTCCGCCGTACTCTGTGGGGTTCCCTGGGCGCCGTGGCCATTCTTCTTCTTGCCGTGCAGGGGGGCATCCTGCGGTGGGGGTTGAGGCCGCTGCGCCAAGTGGCCGAAGACCTGTCCGATATCGAGAGCGGGCGCAAGACCCAGCTCGAAGGGCGTTATCCCAAGGAATTGCGCGCCCTGACCAACAATCTCAATGCACTGGTGAAAAGCGAGCGCGACCATCTGCAGCGTTTCCGCAATGCCCTGGGGGATCTGGCCCACAGTCTCAAAACACCCCTGGCGTTGATCCGCAGCACCATGGAAACCGGGCATTCCCAGGATGAATTGCGTCATACGGTCGAGGACCAGGTGGGACGCATGGATCACATCATCGAATACCATCTGCAGCGCGGCGCGACATCGGGCCGAACGGTCATGGTGGCGTCCGTCGCCATAGAGCCCGTGGTCAGGAAAGTGTTGCAGGCGATGGAGAAAATCTATGCCGACAAGGCCGTGACGTGCCGGATGGAAATTGCCGCTGATATTCACCTGGCAGGCGATGAAGGCGATCTCATGGAGATTATGGGCAATTTGCTGGACAATGCCTTCAAGTGGTGTCACAGCAGGATTACCGTGCGGGCGGAGAATGTCTCTTCAGGAGGGGAAGGCGAGGGCTGGCTGGTGATCACTGTAGAGGATGATGGTCCGGGCATCGCCCCGGAGATGAAGGAAGAAATTCTCAAACGGGGTATTCGCGGGGATCAGCACGTCGCAGGACACGGTATCGGGCTGGCCATGGTGCAAGACATCGTCAAGGTCTACAAGGGGCGTTGCGAGATCGGATCATCCAAAGAGCTGGGGGGCGCCCGCGTGGCCGTCTGTTTTCCATCCTGATGACCTGAATGACTTGTTCGACGAATGGGAGAGATCGGTCTTGTCTCCAATGCCCGTTTCAAGACGGACAGCCAGCGCAAGCTGCGCGCCACGAAGAAAAAATATGCCGCTCTGAACCGCTCCATGGTCAAGGCGGAGAAAAGCAGGGACAAGGTGCTGGTGCGTTTTCGTGATCATGTGTTGTATCTGAAACACAATCTCAATGCCCGCGCCATCGGCGGCCTGGATACGGAAGTGGCCAGTATCGGCAAGGATGTAAGGAAACTCATTGCGGACATGCGCGCATCTATCGCCGAGGCCGAGTCATTTATTGCGACGCTGGAGTAGCCTGTGCCAGAATGGTCCCTGGAAGAAGCGGGTTGAGCTTCGCCGCGTTCAGCGCCAGCCCGCGGCCATTATTGGTTCGGCAACTCAATATTGAGGAGGTGCGCCATGTATCGAAAAGCCGGCTTTCTGGTGGCGCTCTTGCTGGCCCTGGGCGCCGCGACCACGGCGCAGGGCGCGGGCCAGGTCATCCTGCTGGAGGTCAGTGGCGCCATCGGGCCCGCCACCCAGGACTATCTGAGCCGTAATCTCGTCCGTGCCCATGAGCAGGGGGCGCAACTGGTCGTTATCCGCATGGATACGCCGGGGGGGCTGGATACCTCCATGCGCGCCATCATCAAGGATATCATCGCCTCGCCGGTTCCCGTGGCCACTTATGTCGCGCCAAGTGGCGCGCGGGCCGCCAGCGCGGGGACCTACATCCTCTATGCCAGCCATATTGCCGCCATGGCGCCCGCCACCAATCTCGGGGCCGCGACGCCCGTGCGCATTGGCGGCCTGCCGGGAGGGGCAGACAAGACAAACGGCGAGGATGCCCCCCGGCCCATGGACGCCATGGGCAGAAAGATCATCAATGATGCCGTGGCCTATATCCAGGGGCTGGCGCAGATGCGGGGCAGAAACGGGGAGTGGGCGGAGCGGGCGGTGCGCGAGGGCGTCAGCCTGTCATCCGATGCTGCCTTGTCGGAAGGCGTCATCGATTTGATCGCGAGAGATATGGGCGAGCTGTTGTCTCAGTTGAATGGCAGGGAAATCAACTTGTTGGGAAAGAAAATTATTATTGATACTGAGGGTGTGGCGGTGACCCGCGCCGAGCCCGATTGGCGCACGCGCCTGCTGGCCATCATCACTGACCCTAATGTAGCCTACATTCTCATGCTGGTGGGGATCTATGGCCTGATCTATGAGTTCGCCAATCCCGGCATGATCCTTCCCGGCGTAGCCGGCGTCATCAGCCTGTTGCTGGCCCTGTTCGCCTTTCAGGTCCTGCCGGTCAACTATGCGGGACTGGCGCTGATGGTCCTGGGCATTGCCTTCATGCTGGCGGAGGTGTTCGTGCCCAGCTTCGGCGCCCTGGGTGTCGGAGGCGTCATCGCCTTTGTTTTCGGTTCCATCATGTTGCTGGATACCGGGGTTCCCGGTTATGGTGTCTCCATTCCCCTCATCGGGATGTTCGCCCTGCTGAGCGCCGGTTTCATCCTGTTCGTGGTGGGCATGGCCGTCAAGGCGCGCCGGCGCCCAGTGGTCTCCGGCGAGGAAGAACTCATCGGCGCCACGGGCGAAGCGCTGGATGATTTGCAACAGAGCGGGCGGGTGAGGGTGCATAGCGAATCATGGAAAGCCCGGGCCCTGCGCCCGGTGCGCCGTGGCGGCCGCGTCAGGGTCGTAGCCCGGGATGGCCTGATATTGACGGTGGAGCCGTTGCCGGAGACGACAGAGGAGAATGAAGTATGAGCACCATGTATGGCGTCTATATCATTATCGGCCTGGCGGTCGCGTTCTTCGCCAGCGCGTTCCGTGTCCTGCGTGAGTATGAGCGCGGAGTGATCTTTCTCCTGGGCCGCTTCTGGAAAGTAAAGGGGCCGGGTCTCATTATCGTGATTCCCGTGATCCAGAAAATGGTGCGGGTGGACCTGCGCACCGTCGTCATGGATGTGCCATCCCAGGATGTCATTTCCCGGGACAATGTCTCCGTCAAGGTCAATGCCGTCATCTATTTCCGCGTCATCGACCCCGAAAAGGCCATCATCCAGGTGGAAAGCTTCAACATGGCCACCAGCCAGTTGGCCCAGACCACCCTGCGTTCCGTGCTGGGCCAGCACGAACTGGATGAGATGCTTTCCGAACGCGACAAGCTCAATGCAGACATCCAGCGCATACTCGATCAGCAGACCGATGCCTGGGGCGTCAAGGTGGCCAATGTGGAAATCAAGCATGTGGACCTGGACGAGAGCATGATCCGCGCCATTGCCAGGCAGGCGGAGGCCGAGAGGGAAAGGCGCGCCAAGGTCATACACGCGGAAGGTGAGCTGCAGGCTTCCGTCAAGTTGCTGGAGGCCTCCCAGATTCTGGCGCAACAGCCCCAGGCCCTGCAGCTGCGTTATTTGCAGACCCTGACGGAAATCGCGGGAGAGAAAAACTCCACCATCGTTTTCCCCCTGCCCATGGATCTGATCGGGCCGTTGCAAAAGCTGCTGGACAAGCATGTCGGGGAGGAGAATCGCTAAGCCTCATTTTTCACTGCCGCCGGCGGGGCGGGGCTCCTCTCCCTGCAGTTTCTGAAACAGTAACATGCCGGCCAGCATGGCCGCAATGAAGGCCAGCACCGAAGGCCAGCCGGTCACCGAGGAAACCACCACCGGGCCGGGACAATAGCCGGTCAGGCCCCAGCCCACGCCGAACAATGCCGCGCCGCTGATCAGGCGGGTATTGATCTTGCGCAAGGAGGGAATCACGAAAGATGTTTCCAGGGCCGGGCGCGGACGCTTCAGCGTCAGGCGGTAGAACAGCATGTTGACGCCCACCGCGCCGCCCATGACGAACAGCAGGCTGGGATCCCAGTCTCCCGTGACATCGAGAAACGCGATGATCTTCTCCGGGTTGGTCATGCCCGAGACGCCCAGGCCCAGCGCAAAGAGCAGGCCGCAAAGGAATAGTGTCACATATCTCATCCGGCAGCCCAGCCCAGCAGGTGGTTGGTGACATAGACAGTGATCATGCCCGTTGACATAAAGACGGCGGTGGCAATCAGGGAGCGGGGCGACAGGCGTGTGATGCCGCAAATGCCGTGCCCGCTGGTACAGCCCCGGCCCAGGCTGGCGCCATAGCCTACCAGCAGGCCGCCGAGGATAAGTATGCCCAGCGCACGGGGGCTTTCGTGACTCAGCGCCGGCGGGTATAGGAAAAGCAACAGGGCGCCGCCGCTCAGGAGGCCGAGAACAAAGGTGAGGCGCCAGTCCTTGTCATGCCATCGCGGGTTGAGCAGTTCGGAAAGAATATTGCTGATTCCCAGAATCTTGCCGTTGAAATAAAACAGCCCGGCCACGGACAGACCGATCATGATACCTCCGAGCGTAGAGGTCAGGGGGGTGAAATTTTCCATAAATAATCCAGGTGCGACTGACTGGTGATATTCGGTCTATCAGAGCAGGTGAGTATACATGATTTGCCAATTGAACTGGCGGTGCGCGATTTCCATACCGCTTACCGAGTTGGTGACCTTCTCTTCCGGCACATAACTCATGGCAAAGTTGACTTGCCGCCGGTCGTCCATTTCATAGCCGAGTCCACCCGTGAAATGTGTTTTCACGGTGGCGGGGAAGAGATAGAGCACCGTGCTGTCCGGCACCGGGTTGTCGGCATAGTTGAATCCGGCGCGCAGGGTGAGTTTCATGCCGGCGCGGTAGGAAGCCCCTCCCTGGATTACGGTCTGGTCATTCCACTCCTGGGGCATGTCGGCGTTCAGGACGAGGCCGGCAAAGGCGCCGTTCTCAGGCGAATTGTTGGCCTTGAATGACATTCTGAAGCTTTCCATCACGCCCGCCCAGCCGATCCGTTTCACATCCGCCGCCACGAACCATTTGTCGCTGGCCTGATAGGCCACGCCGACTCCAAATACGGAGGGCCAACTGAAGTCCTTGAGGGATATGTCTCCTTTCAGGCGAAAGGTGGCGTCGCTAAAGGCGCCCGAAAGAGGGCCGCCGCCCAGGTATCCCGTGTCGCCGCTGACCGACATGTTCACTTTGGCGCTGCCCTCGAACTTGTCCAGATTGACCTTGCTGTGATACGTGGCGCCCAGACTGAGTTTCGAGTTTACCTTATAGGTCAGGCCGATTTTACCAGCGAAACCCGTGGAATTGGCCTCACCGGTAAAATCGTTGTTGTTGGCGAAATCGAAATAACCGTAATAGAGGTCATTGATGGCGCCGCCGGCCATGGCGCCCTGCAAGGCGCCTACCATGCTGCCATTGATGAGGCCGGTCCCCATCATGTCGAACATTTGCATGCCCGACATGGCCATTTGCAGATCCATGGTGGCCCAAACGTAATCCACGGTGCCGCCGATGATGAGTTTATCGTTGACCTCGTAAGTAGCGGGAACCATGAGGCGCCCGACCCCGATCTCCGCGCGCTCCCTCAAGCCGGCAACGGAGGAAATGGCGCCTGCCGAAGGGTTCCCCGCGCCGGTCGCCGTATTCCCGCCTTGCATGAGATTGGCGGAAACGGCCGCCCCGGGGCCGGTGTCATAATCGGTGCCCATGCCCCCTTGGGCAAAGATACCGAGGCCATAGCTGATTCCCCCTTTTTTTCTGTTGATTCCCAGGGCTGGCATGTAGAATGCGTCGGCGTCCGACTTCCATGACTCGCCGCCCGCGGATGACTCGATATCCGGTCCCAGGAAGCCGAAGGCGATATCCGTCCTCAATCCTTCCTGTCCCAGTCCCAGGGTCGCGGGGTTGTTGATGGAAGCGGCGGTGCCGTTGTCGTAGGCAAAGGAGGCGCCGCCCATGCCCAGGGCGATGGGGCCGTAGCCTTCCATGTTCATACCATTGGTGGCAAAGGCGGAAGGCACAAGGCTGAAGGCCAGAATCAGAACAGAGATAAATGCGGGAGGTCTGTGGATCATGGGTAATAGTGACTCGGAAATTACGTGATTGGGCGTAAGAATAAACCGAGGACACCTTAACACGGCCAGAAAAAAATTATAAATATCATGAAGTTTTATCCATATAATTGTATATTATAATGTATCGATCTATATTTTATTATGTCTGCTGTCAACCCTGAATGGTTACTTCTGCGCACCACATGGCGTTTTTTCAAATCCACGCCGGTTGTGCCGATGGAGTTGTTATACTTGCTTGAAAATCACACTAACGAATAATTGTTGAGAATGAGCAGCGCAAGCATGCACACCCTGGTGGACAAACCCTGTCTGTATGACATGATGCAATTGTATGAGGATAACTATCGTTACCTCCTGCGCATTCTGCCTGAGGTCAAGCGCATCAGTGGCACCGTGGTATCCGAATTCAACGGCAGACCTGTGCTGTTCGTGGATATGCTTGAACAGTGTCCTTACACCTCCATCATGGCCGTAACCCACTATCTCAGTTCCGGCGGCGGGATTGCCTCCGACATGGAACTGAAACTGCGCGTCAGTCACGATGCCCGGGTTGCCGAGGTCATCGGCTATCAGGGTCATGTCCGAATACTGCCCGTTTATCGCTATCCCAATCGCAGGATGTATCAGCGCCACGAGAAAAAACAGGTCAACCTGTTTTTGAGGGAATGGCTGTTGTACTGTCTCCGCTACGGTTTTCAATTCGAGCCGCTGTCCTCTCCGTCTTCCATTTGACTTCCCTTGTCAGCCTGCCTATTGTTCCCGGTTTTCAATGAAATGAAGGGAATGAAAATGAGATCGCGCATCAACAAGAAAATTCTGGTTGCCCCTCTGTTCTTTCTGGCGTCCGGCGCCGCCATTGCCGTGGATGACAAATCGGCGCAGGGCGATGTGAGCTGGGGCGGGGAAGTGGAATTCGGTTACGTCAAGGCAACGGGTAATACCGATGTGGAGAACATTCTGCTCAGGGCCAAGGTGATCAACACCCGCCCCAAATGGAACCATGAGTTGCGTGCGAACAGCCTGAGAAACGAGAGTGACGGCAAGACCACGGCCAAGACCTTTGTGTTCCAGGGCGACTCCAAATACAAGTTTTCCGACAGGGATTTCCTCTTTGGCCTGCTGCGCTTCGAGCGGGACGATTTTGCCGGTTATGACAGCCGCACGACAGCCGTGGCAGGCTATGGCCGCCAGGTCCTGAAACAGGAAAATATGTCTCTCAACCTGGAGGCCGGCGCGGGTGTTCGCAGAACAGCCTACGAAAATATCGACGACAGCTCCGAGGGCATTGGCCGGCTGGCCGGTAATTTCAAGTGGAAGGTCAGCGAGACCAGTGATTTCAGCCAGGAGCTCTATGTGGATTTCGGCAGTGACAACACCGTGACCAACTCACTCAGCGAACTCAAGGTGCAGGTAATTGGGCACCTGGCCTTGAAAGTGGCGATGTCGATCATCAACAACACGGATGTTCCTCCCAACACTGACAAGACCGATATCAAGTCCGCGGTCACCGTGGTTTATGATTTTTAGGACGCGCCAGGATTCAACGAAAGTGGCGATCAGCCGATATCAGACAAGAGTCTGGAATCGGAGCCGCCATGCAAGACAATCGCCGTAATTACTACCGCATCCTGCATGTCCAGCAGGATGCGCCTGCCGAGATTATCAGGAGCAGCTACCGCACCTTGATGCAGAAGCTGCGTTATCATCCGGACCTGGGCGGGGACGAATGGAATGCATCACTGCTCAACGAGGCATGGGCGGTTCTCAGCGACGAGAGGAAACGGGCGGCCTATGATGCCGCCAACGGTTTTGGCGCTGCGGGCCGGGGGCAGGCTGAAGCCTCCGCCGGGAATGAACAGGAAGCTGCCGGGACCCCGTCTCATGAGCGCGATCCATATGTGCCTGAAGAAGAGCCGCTCGTCCCACGCGTCAATCCCTATGATGCCGATTTTCTGGAAAGCTGCTTTTTTTGCGGCATGGATGGTCGCGGCATGCCGGTTTGCGCGCATTGTGATAGTCCCTTGCAGCCGCCGCCTCCCATGGGAAGCCCATCAACGGACCAGCGCGCCCTGGAACGTCTGGCCATCAAGGCCAGCGTCAGAGTCTATGTGCGCTGGCCACAGGCGCAGGGCTTTCCCGGCATGATACGCAATTTCACTCCGCATGGAATGCAAATCAAACTGCGGTCATCCCTGGAACCCAACCAGGTCATCAAAATCACCAGCCAGGTCATTGTTTCTGTTTCCCGCGTGGCGAGCTGCATCGAGGACCACCAGAGAGGTGGTTATAACATCGGCCTGGAGTTCCTCTCTCTGTGCTTCAATAAACCGCGGGGTGGTTTCGTCTCGGAAAGGGCCTGACCGGGCCTCACACTGACACGAAAAAACTTCGATGCGGATGAGTCACGGCGGATCTGCATTTTTGCCCGTTTTGTGTTTTAATGCAGCCTTATGTTCAAGCCACTGGAATTATACATCGGTCTCCGCTATACGCGGGCCAAGCGCCGCAATCACTTCATTTCATTCATTTCTCTGATTTCCATGTTGGGTATCGCCCTTGGCGTGGCGGCCCTGATCACCGTGATTTCCGTCATGAACGGCTTCGAGAAGGAATTGCGTGAACGCATTCTGGGCGTGGTTTCCCATATCACGGTCCTGGGCAGCCCTGGCGGCATGGCGGACTGGCAGACGGTAATCGATGTGCTGGGACACGAAGAAGGGGTGACGGGCGCCGCGCCTTATATTCATGCAGAGGGCATGCTCAGCAACGGCGGGCGGGTGGCCGGCACCGTACTCAGGGGCGTGTTGCCGGCGCTCGAAGACCAGGTATCCGACCTGGGGGGGGAAATGATAAGCGGGCGGCTCGATAGCCTCGAAGCCGGCCGTTTCGGCATCGTGCTGGGCAAGGATCTCGCCTTTTCGCTGGGCGTGGGCATGGGTGACAAGGTAACGCTCATCACGCCACAGGCCAATGTGACGCCCGTAGGCGTCCTGCCGCGTCTCAAGCGTTTCACTGTGACGGGGGTTTTCGAGATCGGCATGTATGAATATGACAGCGCTCTGGCTCTGATGCATCTGGATGATGCCGCCACGCTGTTTCGCATGGGGCGGACTGTGACCGGGGTGCGCCTGAAACTGGTGGACATGTTCGACGCGCCATACTTGGCGCGCCAGTTCGCCAAGGAACTCCCGCCTGGTTATCGGGTCCGGGACTGGACCCAGCAGCACGTCAATTTCTTCCGCGCGGTGAAGATGGAGAAGACAGTCATGTTCGTCATTCTCATGCTCATCGTTGCGGTAGCGGCCTTCAACCTGGTCTCCACACTGGTCATGATGGTGACGGACAAGCATGCCGACATCGCCATCCTCCAGACCCTTGGCTCCAGCCCCCGCAGTATCATGATGATCTTCATCATCCAGGGTGGCGTCATCGGTTTGATCGGGGTCTTGCTGGGCATGATGGGAGGCGTCGCCCTGGCGCAGAATATCGATACCGTCATCCCGGCCATCGAGAGCCTGTTCAATATGAAATTCCTCGCCCCGGATGTCTATTACATCTCGGAACTGCCTTCGGATCTGCGTATGGGAGACGTCGCCAAGATAGGTGGCATTGCCCTCGTATTGTGTCTGCTGGCAACTCTCTATCCGGCCTGGAAGGCATCCCGCACGCAACCCGCGGAGGCCTTGCGCTATGAGTGAGCGCGTGATTCTTCGATGTCGTCATCTGGCGAAGTCTTATTCAGAGGGCAGCAGCACGGTCCATGTATTGACCGATATCGATCTGACCCTGAAGCGCGGCGAACGCCTTGCCATCATGGGCAGTTCCGGGGCGGGCAAGAGTACCCTGCTGCATGTGCTCGGGGGGCTCGATATGCCCAGCAAGGGTGAAGTGTGGATCGGTGACCAGAACATGACGATGTTGGATGTGGCCGCCCGGGGGCGCTTGAGAAATGAAATGCTGGGCTTCGTCTACCAGTTTCATCACCTGCTGCCTGAATTCACCGCCCTGGAAAATGTCTGCATGCCGCTGCTGATCCGCGGAGATTCGGCCCGCGGCTCCCGCCGCAAGGCGGCCGGCCTGCTGGAGCGTGTCGGGCTTGGCCAGCGCCTCACACACAAGCCGGGCGAGTTGTCAGGCGGCGAACGGCAGCGCGCCGCCGTGGCGCGCGCCCTGGTGACTGACCCGCACTGTGTGCTGGCCGATGAACCCACCGGCAACCTGGACAGGGAGAACGCCAGCAAGGTCTATGAGCTGATGCTGGAACTCAATGCAAAAAATGACTCCGCCCTGTTGGTGGTGACGCATGAACTGGCCCTGGCGCAGCGCATGGACCGCGTGCTGGTGCTGGAAGAGGGAGTGTTGAAAGACTGGGAGTAGGCCTGATTACGCTGTACTCGGCCACAACCAGCTATGGAATATACGGAACAACGAGAAAAGCCGTGCCAAGCGCCTTCAAGCCCATACTTGTTTTGATGATCCTATTGGCCCTCCTGGGTGGATGCGCCGTGCGTAGTGATATCTCGCCCCAGGTCAAATGCATCAAGCTGGGGCAGGAATGGAGCTATGATGCCAGGGAAGGGGAGCAGGATTCCCGTATTACCATCGTGGAAGCCTTTACTAATAAGGACAGGAAACGTTTCTATATTATCAGGGTGACTGGGGTGAAAATCGACGCCCCCAATTTTCGCCAATACTTCCCCGACGGTGTTCCTTATTTTGTGATTTCCGAACCAGGTCTGGAGGCCACTTTGCGTTATGTGGTGGGTGAGTCCAAATGGAACAGGTTCTACGACATGCATTATCAGAAGTGGCGCCGGGAGCTGCAGCACCCAGATTACTATGGTTTTACCGTCAAAGAGAAGTTAAATACAATCGAGGAACTGCTCGATACGAAACTGGGGGCATAAATGCATCAAATCCGGAAATATTTCATGAAGAAAGAGAATGTGTTATCTGTACTCCTTGTGTTTTTTTCATGTCAGATCCTTGCGGAAGGAGCCTCCAAAGAACAGATAAAGGAGTTGCTCGCCGTATCCGGTATCAGCAGGTCCATGGAGATCATGGAGGAACAAACTCTACTTGGACTGGCCAAGGAGCATGTCACTGATCCGGAGAATGCCTTGAGCCTGGATGAGCAGGAAATTTTCATGAAGCAACAACGGGCGGAGGTTCTGCAGGCAAATGTCATCAGTGCCTTGCATAAAACGCTTTCCACGGATGACATCGAATATCTGATCCAGCTCTATCGCATGAAACCCATGCAAAAATTGCTAAAGGCCGAATTGCACTACATCACGCCCGATGGCGCGCGCGATTTGAACATCTATTTCAAGGGTTTCCTTGGCAGTTTGCCGACAAAAAGCCGCATTGAATTGATCAATGACATCGTCGATGCCTCTATGGAGGCAGACCAGGCGGTCTTCATTCTATCCGCCGTGACCCGGGAGAAAATCAAGGCGCGCTTCGAGTACGAGAACAGGTTCAATGAAGAGATCCAGCAGAAGCTGGAGTATCAAATCACAGCCTTCAAGAACAACATGGAAAGCAAGATCCGCAAGGAGATGAAACTCAATTACATGTTCTTGTGTAAGGATTTCTCCATAGGAGAATTAGAGTCTCTGTATGAGTTGCTCCAAGATGAGAGACGTGTGAAGCTGCAGGTGGCGTATACCGATGCCCTGGCCCAGTCACTCAGGAAGAGTGTCAACGCGGGGATCAAGGCCATCCTGCGCTACAGGGAGTTGCCGCAAACCTGAGTGGGGCAGGGGTGGCATTCATCGCTTATGTCGCGAGTCCAGCCGCCTTTTTCGCCGTGCTTCTACCCGCAGTTTCCAGTTTTTCCTTACCTGGAGGCGCCAAAAACTGCGTACGAGGAGGTTGCCCGTCAGGGAAGCTAGTGAGCCAAGTATAAGGCAACCGAGTAAAAAGGGTTGCCAGATATCGTCCAACTGCGTGGTCATCCATTCCACGGACAGCTCGAATTCGATTTCTTGCGGGGCTTCCCCAAGGGCCAGTGAGCCGATTTTGTAGGCCAGGTAGAAGATGGGCGCCATGGTAAGAGGATTGGTGATCCATACCAAGGCGACGGAAACGGGCAGGTTGACGCGCACGATGATCGCCGCGACAGCCGCCAGAACCATTTGAAAGGGAACAGGGACGAAGGCCATGAAGAGGCCGATAGAGAAGGCGCCGGGCACGGATCTTCTGTTCAGGTGCCACAGGTTGGGGTCGTGCAGGTGAGTCCCCAGCCATTGCAGGTGCTTGTGCTCCCGGATGACGCGATGCTCCGGCAGGAATCGTTTCAGCAGTCTCTTGGGCATATCAATCTGGTGTCGTGCAAAGCCGACGCCAATATTTTCAAGCATACAGAATGGAGTCTGATGCATGCGAAAGGAATCTCTCGCTTTTTTAGGTGGCGTCTTGTTGTTCCAGCAGTTGTCGGTTCTGCCGGATATTCGCTGGGCCTTGTTATTGCCTCTTCTCGCCGTGCTGCATTTTCTTTTGCCTGGGTTTCGTGTGGTTATTGTGGTGGCGGCAGCATTCTTATGGACATTGTGGCATGCAAATTCGATTCTGGCTACTGCTCTTGATCCTTCCCTGGAAGGGAAGGACTTGATTGTTACCGGAAGGCTTGCCGAGATACCGGAATACAAAGGCAGGAGCGTACGCTTTCCCTTTGCCATCGAATCACTGTCCCATGCAGGAAAGGAGTTTCCCAGTCCCGGCATGGTGCGTCTCAGTTGGTATGGGCAGGCGCCCGAACTCCGCGCCGGGGATGCCTGGCAACTGACGGTGCGGCTCAAGCGTCCCCACGGCTTCATGAATCCGGGCGGCTTCGACTACGAAGGATGGCTTTACCAGAAAGGGCTGCGGGCGACGGGCTATGTCCGGCAGAACCCGGGCAACCAACGACTGCCTGACCTGGACGACCAATATACTCTGCACCGCCTGCGCCAGTTCCTTCATCACGCCATACAGGATGTTCTGCCCGATGCCGCCAGCGCGGGTATTATTACCGCGCTGGCCATTGGTCTGCGGTCCGATATTTCACGGGAACAATGGCAGCTTCTGACGGTAACGGGCACCAGTCACCTGGTTGCCATTTCGGGCCTGCACATCGGCCTGGTGGCGGGCATGACTTTTCTGCTGGTGCGCTGGACATGGTCGAGGGCCGGACCCCTCCCTTTGTATTGGCCGGCGGCCAAGGCCGCCGCAGTTGCCGCAATCGCCGGCGCCGCCGTCTATGCCGCCCTGGCGGGTTTTTCCATCCCCACGCAGAGGGCATTGATCATGGTGGTTGTGGTCATGAGCGGGATTCTGCTGCAGCGCCGCCGCCGATCCTCCGATATTCTTTGCGTTGCCCTGCTATTTGTGTTGTTGTTCGATCCTCTGGCCGTGATGTCTGCGGGGTTCTGGTTGTCCTTTCTGGCCGTCGCCGTCATCCTGCTGACCATGGGTGGGCGTTTGTCATGGCGCGGCTGGCCGCGTTGGGTGAGGATACACCTGATCATGGCCCTGGGGCTTGCTCCTCCGTTGCTGATATTTTTCCAGCAAATCCCCCTGTTGTCACCGATAGCCAATATGATCGCCGTGCCCGTGGTGAGCCTGTTGGTCGTACCGTTGGTTTTGGCGGGCACACTGTGCCTGTTGCTGCTGCCGGCCATGGGGGAGGGGCTGCTCAGGCTCGCTGCGTTTATCCTGGACGGGCTGCTTCCCGGTTTGCAGTGGCTGTCACAGCAGGATATTGCCCTGTGGCGTCAACATGCCCCCCTGGCATGGACACTGGCGCCTGCCGCTATGGGTATGTTATTGCTGTTGGCTCCCCGCGGCTTTCCCGCGCGCTGGACGGGCGTGGTCTGGTTGTTGCCCCTGTTTCTGGTGACGCCGCCGCGTCCCGGGGAAGGGGAGGCCTGGTTCACGCTGCTGGACGTGGGACAGGGCCTGGCCGCCGTGGTGCGCACCCGTGATCATGTGATGGTCTATGATACAGGGCCGCGCTACAGTGAGCATTTCGATGCCGGCAGCGCCGTGTTGCTGCCTTATTTCCGGCATCGGGATATCGACCATATCGATATACTGGTGTTGGGGCATGGTGATTCCGATCATATCGGGGGGGCGCCGGCGCTGTTCGAGAACATGTCTATCGGACGGATCATCAGCAGTGTGCCCGGCAAGATCGGGCATGAGGGCGCGGAAATGTGCCACGAAGGCCAGCAATGGCGCTGGAACGGTATCGATTTCCAGGTGATGCATCCGATGCGGGATGGCGGCAGAAAGGGTAACGATGCTTCATGTGTTATTCGCCTTGGCATGCCGGACAATGGCATTCTGCTCACAGGCGATATTGAAAGGGGCGCCGAGCGGCGTCTCGTGGAACGTTATGGGAGCGAACTGCAGGCCCGTTTCATGGTGGCGCCCCATCATGGCAGCCGCACCTCTTCCACCCCGGCTTTCCTGGCCGCGGTTTCACCCGAATACGCCCTGATACCCGCTGGCTATCGCAACCGTTTCCGCTTGCCTGCAAGGGAGGTCGTACGGCGTTATGACCGTATGGGGATCAAACATCTGAATACGGCCCATCAGGGCGCCATCAGCTTCCGTGTCGATGCGCAAGGGGGGTATACGGCGCCACGGCGCTACCGGGAGGAAACAAGGCGGTACTGGTGGTCCATGACCGAGGACTGAGCGCCCTGGCCGCACTGCCGGACATTCTCTCCCGCCTGAATCCACGGATTCGGGTCCTAAATAAGCAGTTCCCGAGGTGTGAAAAAGGCAGTATGATTAGCCTCGGATTAAGCAAAGGACTATTCAATCGTGTATGAATTATTGACGGCGGGCGGCTGGTTGATGCTGCCCATTCTGCTTTGTTCTATTGTTGCCCTGGCCATCGTGGCCGAGCGTTTCTGGTCTTTGCAGCGCAGCAAGATTTGTCCCAGCGGGCTGGTAGGGCAGATCTGGCGCTGGTCCAAGAACAATGAGCTGGATGCAGGGCGTATCGCCAGTCTGCGCGGCAATTCGCCACTGGGGCGCATCCTGGCGGCCGGTCTGACCAATATTCACCATGACCGCTTCGTGATGAAGGAAAGCATCGAGGAAACGGGACGGCATGTGGTGGCCGAGCTGGAGCGCTATCTGAACACCCTGGGCACCATCGCTTCCATCACCCCCTTGCTGGGCTTGCTGGGAACGGTGATCGGCATGATCAAGGTCTTCACGGCCATCACCACCATGGGGGTGGGCAATCCCGGGGTGCTGGCCGGTGGCATTTCCGAAGCCCTGCTCACGACGGCCGCCGGCTTGTCCGTGGCCATTCCCAGCCTTATGTTCTACCGCTACTTCCGCGGGCGCGTGGATCAACTGGTCATCGACATGGAGCAGGAGTCCCTGAAACTGGTGGCCGTCATCCATGGCGACCGCGAGATGGACAATAGTGAGGCCAAGGGCCAATGAAGTTTCGTCACGCCGAGCAGCAGGATCCGGATATCAATCTGACGCCGCTGATCGATGTGGTGTTTCTGCTGCTGATTTTTTTCATGGTGTCCACCACCTTCACCCGTGAATCGGAAATCACCGTCGATCTGCCCGAGTCCACCATGGCCCAGTCCGAACGCGAGGAAGAACCACTGGAGATTATTATCGACGCCCAGGGCCGCTACTTCGTCAACCAGAGGCCGCTTATCAACAAGAAGCTGGAGACGCTCATCGGCGCCCTGCGCAAGGAGATCGAGGCCACCGGCGCCACGGCGCTTATCATCAATGCCGATGCCCAGACACCCCATCAGTTTGTGATTACGGCCATGGACGCCGCGCGCCACCTTGGCATCGAGAAGCTGTCGCTGGCAACCAAAGAAGTCGCAGAATAGGGAGAAATCAAAATGGACAGAAAACTGCTCGATATCCTTGCCTGTCCCACATGCAAGGGAACCCTTGTCTACAAGAAGGATGCGCAGGAATTGATCTGCAAGCTGGACCGCCTGGCGTTTCCCATCCGTGACGATATTCCCGTCATGCTGGTGGACGAAGCGCGCCGCCTCGATGCCGAAGAGGAAGTGGATTGAGTTTTTCCGTCATCATCCCCGCCCGTTATGCCTCCACGCGCCTACCTGGCAAGCCCCTGGTGGATATCGCAGGGAAGCCCATGATCCGGCATGTGTATGAAAGGGCCCTGCAGAGCGGGGCCTCGCGTGTCTGCATCGCGACGGATGATGAGCGCATCGCCGAGGTTGCCGCGGGTTTTGGCGCCGAGGCCATCATGACCTCGGCCGCCCACCCCTCCGGCACCGACCGCCTTGCGGAAGCGGTCGCTATCCTGGGCCTGGAGGACGACCACGTGGTGGTCAATCTGCAGGGCGATGAACCCATGATGCCGCCTTCACTAATCCATCAAGTGGCGGAGGACCTCCATGCACACCCACAGGCAGCCGTGGCGACACTGTGCGAACGCATCGCCACGGCCGCTGAATTATTCGATCCCCATGTGGTGAAGGTCGTCATGAACCAGGCGGGGGATGCCCTCTATTTCAGCCGCGCGGTTATCCCCTGGGACCGCGAGGCCTTCTCCGTCACCACGGAAACCCTGCCAGAGAAGGCCGTGCACTATCGCCATATCGGCCTGTATGCCTACCATGCCGGTTTCATCAAGGAATATGTGCAGTGGCCCGCCAGCCCCCTGGAGCAGATGGAGTCATTGGAGCAGTTGCGGGTGCTTTGGCAGGGGCGCGGTATTCACGTCACGGTGGCTGCAGAGCATCCCGGCCAGGCGGTGGATACAGCGGAGGACCTGAAGCGCGTTGTCGCGGCAATACAATAATCCGCCCACCACCGTAAGAGGATGGGCCTGTCGTCAGTCGCGCATGCCCTCAAAAGGCATGTTGTCGTGCCGTCCGGCCTTGAGGCCGACTATCTCCAGCCCCACGGCCTCCAGGTCCGCCTCGCCATCCGGCAGGAAGGGAATATGGAGGGTCACCGTTTGCGGTACGCGGCGATGGGCTTCACCGTGCTGGTCGGCCTGGATGGTCTTGTGATTCTCGCAATCCTCCAGCACCAGGGACGGCCCGTCTTCCAGCACCTCGATGATCTCGTATTTCACGCCATGATAGCGGGCCTGCCTGCCGATGAGTTTGCGCAGGATCAGTGCGTGGTGGCGTGCTATTGCCGGGTTTTCCGATGTCGCCATGTTATACAGCAGCCCTGTTGATCGTCTAACATTCAGATTACCCCAAATGGCGCAAAAAAAGAATCCCCATGACATTATTGCCCATTTGATCTGCCGGCTCCCAAGGCGGTACAATCCAGGCTGGCCAAGGGGCTTGAATTGGGAATAAGGATTTGAATAGTATTGAAAAAATAAGTGTTCTCTTCGTTTGCATGGGCAATATCTGCCGCTCACCCTCGGCACAGGGCGTATTTCAGCAACTGGTGGACCAGCACACCTTGAGTGATCGCATCATTATCGATTCCGCCGGTACCCATGCCTACCATGTCGGCAATCCTCCGGATCCCCGGGCGCAGGCGGCCGCCCGGCGCCGCGGCATCGACCTCGGCGAGCAACGGGCGCGGCGGGTGAGTCCGGATGATTTCTCCGCCTTCCATTACATCCTGGCCATGGACCGGGACAACCTCGCCGACCTGCAAGAGTTTGCTCCCGGTGATCACGGCTGTCATTTGTCCCTGTTTCTGGACTATGCGCCCGGCCTCGGTTACCGGGAGGTCCCTGACCCTTACTATGGCGGCGAAAGCGGCTTCGAGCGGGTTCTGGACCTCATTCAGGCGGCATCGGAGGGGCTGTTGGCCCGAATCCGAAAAGATCATCTGCAGGGCGTATAGACGGCGCACCTCTGTCACAACAGGAGAAACGAAATGGAAGAAAGCCCCTACCTCGCCAATCGTGAACACCTGATCGACAAATACGGTTATCTTCCCCTGCTGGGCAGTAACGACCAGCGCTATCTGGAACTGCTGCTGAGTTTCAGCAAGCTGCGCAAATATGAAACGGGCGAGGTCGTCACCCTGGAAGGAGAATACGACAACTGGGTCTATATTCTCCTCTCCGGCGAGGTCAGCGTCATCAAGGGAGAGCAGGAACTGGCCAGAATCGACACCCCCGGTGACGCCTTCGGTGAACAGGTGTTGATCGACTACCGGCCACGCTCCGCCACTGTCGAGGCCACCTCTGACACCATCTGTCTGGCCATCGACAGTTCCCGGATCAGTGAACTGGCGGAATCGGACCGGGACAAATTCAACACTGTGTTTTTCCGCCTGCTGGCGGAAACCCTGTCGGCGAAACTGCGCGCCGTGAATCAGCAATTGCTCGATCTGCAACAGGAACTGGATGAGCAGGGCGCGAAAAGTTGAGATACATGTCGCCAAGACCTTCCATAGGGGGAAAAGTACGGTTTTGACATTGAGGAAAGGGCGCCGTTCTGGTACCGTGTGACCCTGTAAATAACGCGCGACTGTTTCCAAATTCCCGTTTCTACATGACCAAATACATCTTTATAACCGGCGGTGTCGTCTCTTCATTGGGCAAGGGCATCACATCCGCATCGCTGGGCGCAATTCTCGAGGCGCGCGGCCTGGACGTAACCCTCATCAAGCTAGACCCCTATATCAATCTGGATCCCGGCACCATGAGCCCCTTCCAGCACGGCGAGGTATTCGTCACCGACGATGGCGCCGAGACCGATCTCGATCTGGGGCACTATGAGCGCTTCGTGCGCACCACCATGGGAAAGCGCAACAATTTCACCACCGGACGGATCTATGAAAATGTCATCGCCAAGGAACGCCGCGGCGATTACCTGGGCGCCACGGTGCAGGTCATTCCCCACATTACGGACGAAATCAAGCGCAGCCTGATGGCGGGCGCGGAGGGAGCGGACGTGGCTCTGGTGGAGATCGGCGGCACCGTGGGCGATATCGAATCACTGCCGTTTCTCGAAGCCATCCGCCAGATGGGCATCGATCTGGGACACGACAACACCTTGTACATTCATCTCACCCTGTTGCCCTATATCGCCACGGCCGGGGAGATCAAAACCAAACCCACCCAGCACTCCGTCAAGGAACTCCTTTCCATCGGGATACAGCCGGATATTCTGCTGTGCCGTTCAGACCGCCCCCTGTCCCTGGACGATCGCCGCAAAATCGCCCTGTTCACCAATGTGGAGGAAAAAGCGGTCATTTCCGCGCTGGACGTGGATACCATCTACAAGATTCCCATCCTGCTCCATGAACAGGAACTGGACGACATCGTCACCCGCAAGCTGCGCCTGGAGGCGCCGGCGGCGGACCTTGGCGAATGGCAGGAAATCATAGACGCCATGGACAGGGCCACCGGTGAGGTGAACGTGGCCATCGTGGGCAAGTACACCGGGCTTGCCGACGCCTACAAGTCCATCAACGAGGCCCTGAATCATGCCGGCATCCATACTGCGACGCGGGTGGTGATCCATTACATCGACTCGGTGGATATCGAGGACAAGGGTATCTCCATCCTGCGTGAAATGGATGCCATTCTGGTGCCCGGCGGCTTTGGCGAACGCGGCATCGAAGGCAAGATCGAGGCGGTGCGCTACGCCCGTGAAAACGGCATTCCCTATCTGGGCATCTGTCTGGGCATGCAGGTGGCCGTGGTGGAATACGCGCGCCACGTGGCCGGTCTGGCCGAAGCGCACAGCTCCGAGATCGACCCCAACACGCCATACCCCGTCATCGCCCTGGTTACGGAGTGGCAGGATGCGGCGGGACGAATTGAAAAACGTACGCGGGAATCCGATCTCGGCGGCACCATGCGCCTGGGCGCGCAACCATGCCGTCTGACGCCTGGCAGTCTGGCGTCCCTTCTCTATGGGAAAGAGATCATTTCCGAGCGTCACCGGCACCGTTACGAAGTCAACAACCGCTTCATCGACCAGTTGGTCGAAGCCGGGCTGCATGTATCGGGAAGATCCCTCGACGGGCAACTGGTGGAAATGATTGAATTGAAGGAGCACCCCTGGTTCGTCGCCGCGCAGTTTCATCCGGAATTCACTTCCACCCCCCGCGACGGCCACCCCCTGTTCGAAGGTTTTATCCAGGCGGCGCGTAAATTGAACGAATCACACGACCAAAAGGTAGCAGGCATCTCATGAAATTATGCGGCTTCGAGGCAGGGCTGGACCAGCCCCTGTTCCTCATTGCTGGCCCCTGCGTGGTGGAGAGCGAACAACTCGCCTTCGACACGGCAGGCAGGCTGAAGGAAATCACCACCGAGCTGGGGATCCCTTTTATTTACAAGTCCTCTTTCGACAAGGCCAACCGCTCATCGGCCAAGAGCTATCGCGGCCCGGGGCTGGAAGAGGGACTGCGCATCCTCGACGCCGTGCGCGGGCAGGTGGGGGTGCCCATTCTCACCGATGTGCACGAGGATACGCCCCTCGGCGAGGTGGCCGATGTGGTGGATGTGCTGCAGACCCCGGCCTTCCTGTGCCGCCAGACCAATTTCATCCAGAATGTGGCCAGCCAGGGCATTCCCGTCAACATCAAGAAGGGCCAGTTCCTCGCCCCCTGGGACATGAAGAACGTGGTGGACAAGGCCCGTGACACGGGCAACGATCAGATCATGGTGTGCGAACGCGGGGTGTCCTTCGGCTACAACACTCTGGTCTCCGATATGCGCTCGCTGGCGGTGATGCGCGAAACGGGGTGTCCCGTGGTCTACGACGCCACCCATTCCGTGCAGCAACCCGGTGGGTTGGGGGATGTATCCGGGGGGCAACGGGAATTCGTGCCCGTGCTGGCGCGCGCCGCGGTCGCCGCCGGCATCTCCGGCATTTTCATGGAAACCCATCCCGATCCGGAACGCGCCCTCAGCGACGGCCCCAACTCCTGGCCCCTGGACCGCATCCAGGCCCTGCTGGAGACTTTGAAGACCATCGACGGTAGCGTAAAGCGGCAAGGATTCGTCGAAGCTGAATTGTGATGCCGCCGGATTAATAATTGCTCTTCATTGAGGCAGGGAAGAGAGATTTGATCTTTTTCCCTTTGGGAAAAGGCTGGATAAGGGGCAACAACTTTTGATTATCCGCGGGAAATGCGTAAACTGTGCGCCAACGGCGGCGCGGAGTCTCCCGCGCCTGCTGCCATTTACCAGGAACAAATCGTAACTTACTGTAAAGGTAGAGAATGTCGAAAATTATTGAAGTGCATGGCCGCGAAATAATCGATTCGCGCGGCAACCCCACTGTGGAAGCAGATGTGATTCTTGAATCCGGCGCCAGCGGACGCGCTGCGGTGCCTTCGGGCGCATCCACGGGCGCCCGCGAGGCGGTGGAGCTGCGTGACGGCGACGCCGGCCGTTTCGGCGGCAAGGGCGTCAGGCAGGCCGTGAGCCATGTCAATGCGGAGATCCGCGCGGCCCTCCTCGGGCAGGACATTGCCGACCAGCGGGCGCTGGACCGCATCATGATCGAACTGGACGGCACCCCCAACAAGAGCCGCCTGGGCGCCAACGCCATTCTCGCCGTATCCCTGGCCTGCGCGCGCGCGGCGGCCCAGGAACAGGGCGTCCCCCTCTTCCGTCATTTGGGCGGGGAGGGTCCCTTCGTCCTGCCGGTGCCCATGATGAATGTCATCAATGGCGGCGCCCATGCCGAGAACAGCATCGACATGCAGGAGTTCATGATCATGCCCCTGGGCGCGCCTTCGCTGGCGGAGGCCGTACGCATGGGCGCCGAGGTGTTCCACACCCTCAAGAAAGTCCTGCTCAAGATGGGCCTCAATACCGCCGTGGGTGACGAAGGCGGCTTTGCCCCGGATCTTCCCTCCAACGAAGCGGCGGTTGAAGTGATCCTTGAGGCCATCACCCAGGCCGGCTACCGGCCCGGCGAGGATATCTTCATCGCCCTCGACCCCGCCAGTTCCGAGTTCTACCAGGACGGGCGCTATCATCTGGCGTCTGAAAACCGGCAATTGACCTCGGCGGAATTCATCGATTACCTGGCTGACTGGGCCGACAAATACCCCATTGTCTCCATCGAGGACGGCATGGCGGAGGACGATTGGGAAGGCTGGATCGCCCTGACGGAACGCCTGGGCAAGCGCGTTCAACTGGTGGGCGACGACCTGTTCGTAACCAATACGGATATTCTGCGGGAAGGCATCCAGCGCCACGCCGCCAATGCCATTCTCATCAAGGTCAACCAGATCGGCACCCTGACGGAGTCCCTGGAAGCCATCGAAATGGCCAAGCAGGCGGGTTATGCCGTGGTGATCTCCCACCGCTCGGGTGAAACCGAGGACAGCTTCATCGCCGATCTCTCCGTGGCCACCCATGCGGGTCAGATCAAGACGGGCTCCATGTCGCGTTCCGACCGCATCGCCAAGTACAACCAGTTGTTGCGCATCGAAGAGGCCTTGCAGGACAGGGCCACCTTTGCCGGGCGCAAGGCGCTGCACGTCATGGATGGCTGACGGCGCACACGATTCATCATGAGGTGTGAAGAAAGATGTCATATGCCGTCACTCCGCAATACCGACATTCGACACACACCTCGCGCCTTCCCTTTCATCATATGACGAAAGGACTGCTGATTCTCCTGGCCGTGGTGCTGGTATTGTTGCAATACCGCTTCTGGTTTGGGGACGGCGGGCTCACCGAGTTATGGCAATTACAGCGCACCATTGAGGAACAGCAGCAGGAGATCACTGCGCTGAGGGAGCGCAACCAGGCTCTGGAGGCTGAGGTCGTCAATCTGCGTGAGGGACTGGACGCCATCGAGGAGCGCGCGCGCAGCGATCTGGGCATGATCAAAGAGGATGAGACCTTCTACCAGGCAATCACGCCGCCCGGGCAAGAGGAGCCTGACAAGGGGCCATGACAGGATATTGGGTAGTGGTGCCGGCGGCGGGCAGCGGTTCCAGGATGAATGCCGCTGTTCCCAAGCAATACCTCACTCTCCTTGGCAAGACCATTCTGGAGCGCACCCTGGAACGCTTGGCCAGCGTGGAAGAAATCAAGGGCATCATGGTGGCCATTGCCGGAGACGATGAGCACTGGGCCGGGACGCGCCTGCCGGAGGGTGTAGAGGTATGTACCGTGGTTGGAGGCGCCATGCGCCATCAATCCGTGCTCAATGCCCTGCGTGCCTTGAAGAACAACCTACCTGCCCGGGAATGGATACTGGTGCATGACGCTGCGCGGCCTTGCGTGCACCCCACCGACATCAGCAGGCTTATCACTGCCCTGGGTGACCACGAGGTGGGCGGGCTGCTGGGTGTCCCGGTGGCCGACACCATGAAGCGCGTGGGGAAGGGCGGCGCCGTGATGGGTTCCGTGGACCGCGATGGACTGTGGCATGCCCTGACGCCGCAGATGTTCCGTCTGGGAACGCTCATCAGGGCCATCGAGACGGCTCAGGAAGGCGGGTGCGCCATTACCGACGAATCCAGCGCTGTGGAGTACACGGGTCTCCAACCCAAGGTTATCGAAGGGCGGCGCGACAACATCAAGGTGACGACAGCCGGTGATTTGCGGCTGGCCGGGCAATTTCTGAACTGCCAGGAGAAGGAGACGGCGCCATGAGAGTCGGGCATGGATTCGATGTACACCGTTTTACGCCGGACAGGCCGCTCATCCTGGGGGGCGTGACCGTTCCCCATGATCAGGGGCTGCTGGCGCACTCCGATGGCGACGTGCTCATTCACGCTTTGTGCGACGCCCTGCTGGGCGCCGCCGGGCTGGGAGACATCGGACGTCATTTCCCGGACAGTTCCGCTGAATTTGCCGGCATTGACAGCCGTGTCCTGTTGCGCCGCGTGGTGGCGCTGCTTGAGGAGCGTCAGTTCGGCATCGCCAACGCGGATCTCACCATCGTGGCGCAGGCGCCGCGCCTGGCGGCTCACATCGAAGCCATGAAGGGCAATCTGGCCGCGGATATGGAACTCCCTGTGGAACGCGTCGGCGTCAAGGCCACCACCACGGAAGGCCTGGGCTTTACCGGGCGGCATGAGGGGATCGCTGCCTACGCTGTCGTACTCCTCCTGGATGAATAGGCGTCATTTCCTGGGCCTGATGACCCTGGCGGGCGCATCCCTGGCGGGATGCCGGTTTTATCCTTCCGAGGGCCTGTCCAATCCCTGTCTGGCGGCGGGACTGCCGCCAGCCTTGCGCAATCACGACCTGATCAGGCAATGCTGGGAGGGGATCGATGCCGGGCAGTTCTGGGATTGTCATGTACACCTGGCGGGCCTCGGTGACAGCGACTCGGGTATCTGGGTGAACCCAGAAATGCGTTCGCTTCTGCACCCGGTTCAGTACATCCAGTTTCGCTACTATCTGGATGCCGCCTGTGCGGATGAGGAAGAGGTGGGAGCGCACTCCAGTGTGGATGAGGCCTATGTGACGCGCCTGCAACTGCTGCACCGGGACTTTCCACCTGAGGCGCGTTTCATGTTGCTGGCCTTCGATTATTACCACGACGAGGCGGGCAGGCGGGATGCGCAATTGAGCGCCTTCCACGTGCCCAATGCATATGCCCAGCGGGTTGCGGCGGATTTTGCCGGTTTCGAATGGATCGCCTCCATCCATCCCTACCGCGAAGACAGCGTGGAGACCCTGGCGTGGTGTGTGCAACATGGGGCGAGGGCGGTGAAATGGTTGCCCGGGGCCATGGGCATCGATCCCGCCTCGCCCTTGTGTGACCGTTTCTACGAAGCCATGGCGCGTCATGGCATCCCCTTGCTGTCGCACGCGGGGAAGGAATACGCCATCAGCGTGGAGGGTGGCCAGGGGCTCAACAATCCGCTCCTGCTGCGGCGCCCACTGGAGCGCGGCGTGCGCGTGATCCTGGCCCACTGTGCCTCCCTGGGCGAGTACACCGATATCGACAAGGGTCCCGAAGGGCCCCCGGTGGACAGCCTTTCTCTGTTTTACCGCCTCGCCGCGGAGAGGGAGTTCCGCGGACGGATTCACGGGGATCTGTCGGCGGTCACGCTGGTCAACCGCGAACGCACCATACTGGAGCGCATATACGGACGCGAAGCGTTTCATGAAATGTTGATCAATGGCTCCGATTATCCCTTGCCGGGCATCATGCCCCTCATCTCCACTCAAGGATTCGTCGCCTGGGGTTTTCTGCCCCAGGCCGAGGCCAATGTGCTGGTCGAAATACGGCGCTATAATCCGCTGCTCTACGATTTCATGCTCAAACGGCGCCTCGGGGTGAACGGCGCCTATCTTGACCCTGTGGCATTCCATTCACGCCGTGTCTTTTCCGACGCAGGATAGCGCCTTGCCCCACGCCTGGGGTGGTCCGCTGGTGCGGGGAGTCCTGCGCGCCACGCCCGAAGACTTTCAAGTAGTCGAGCAACTGAACTTCACCCCTGATCATGCCGGTACCCACGCCCTGCTGCGGATTCGGAAACGCGGCGCCAATACGGAATGGGTGGCGCGCCGCCTGGCGGCCCTGGCCGGCGTCAAACGTCACGCCATCGGTTATGCCGGCCTCAAGGACCGCCATGCCGAAACGGCGCAATGGTTCAGCGTCGATCTGGCCGGCAAGGCGGAACCCGAATGGACAAGCCTGGAAGGCGATGAGATCGCCATCCTCGAAGTGACGCGGCATGGACGCAAGCTGCGCCAGGGGGCGGTAAAGGAAAATGCCTTCGACATCACACTGCGCGACATCGATGGGGATACGGACAAACTGGAAGTCCACCTTCAGCGCATCGCCCGCCATGGCGTCCCCAATTATTTCGGCGAACAACGCTTCGGCAGGGATAACCTCTCGCGGGCACAGGCTATGTTCCAAGGGAAAATCAAAGTAACAGAACGCTTCAAGCGCGGCATCTATCTCTCCGCTGCGCGCGCCCTTTTGTTCAACAAGGTGCTTGCCAGGCGCGTCCTTGACGGCACCTGGAACCGGATCATCAGGGGCGATGCCGTAATGCTCCAAGGCAGCAACAGTTTCTTCATTCATGAAGCAGATGACACAAGCCTGAAGGAGCGCCTGCAACAGGGTGACATTCATCCCAGCGGCCCTTTGTGGGGCAGGGGAGAACCGCCGTGCCAATGCAATGCCGCGGCGCTGGAATATGAAGCGCTCATCGATGATGAGATGTGGCGCAAAGGGTTGGAGGAAGCCGGGCTCAGGCAACAGCGGCGCCCCCTGCGCGTCATCCCCCGTGAGCTGACCTGGTCCCCCACAACCGGCAAGGTCCTGCAAATACATTTCATTCTTCCTGCCGGCAGCTATGCCACCTGTACACTGCGTGAAATAGCGGCCTGTCGAACTTTGGGGTTTTATTAACCCGGCAACAATATATATCGTTGCCGGGTTAATAATAAAAGGGGCCTTGTACCCGCTCTCCAATTGAGGGTATTCCGATGTCCAGCAAGGGTATGACGGTCTCCAGAAATTCTGTAACAACCTGGAAGATACCTGCCGAGACAAACGATAACAAAGCCCTTTACCATGTGGGGCAATAGGCGCCGCTGCGCCCAGAACTGGCATTCGGGCCGGAGAATTCCGGCGCCCCGAAACGATGGGCCACCAAGGCGCGCTATATTCGTCTATAATGTGCGCGATACACAACACAAGGAGATGAATAGTGAAGAATGCATTCAAGGTGCTGGCCGTAGCCGGCTTGTTGTCCACTTCGGCATTGCAGGCCAGTGACGCGCCCCGGACGCCCTCAGCAGAAGGCGCCAGTGTCTATATTATCTCGCCTGCCGATGGTGAAGTTGTCGGCAACAGGGTCACAGTGAAGTTTGGCCTGGAAGGCATGGGGGTGGCGCCAGCCGGCGTGGAAAAGAAATTCACCGGGCATCACCACTTGCTAGTCAATGGAAAGTCGCTTCCTGCCTTTGACAAACCCATGGGATCCGAAGTCAAACACTTTGGCGGCGGACAGACGCAAACGACCATCGAGCTGCCGGAAGGGAAGCATACGCTGCAGTTGGTCCTGGGAGATCACAAACACATCCCGCACGAACCACCACTCGTATCTGAAGTGATCACCATTATGGTCAGGTAAACTGGCGCATGGGGGGAAACGCGGTTTTGCGGATAGCGGCAGATTGGCTCCGGACACAGTGAGACTCGCCTATTTGTTTTGTGCCGCCAGACGGCGCAAGCCGGGGAAGTCGATAATCTCGATCTTGCCTCTATGGCGTCTGACGCAGCCATGGGTTTCGAAATCCTTAAGCAGGCGGCTGATGACTTCCCTCGCGGTGCCCAGCTCCGTGGCAATTTCATAATGGGTGGTGGCGACAGGGTTCTCCCGCTCCCCCTGCTCCAGCAGATAGTGTGCCAGGCGCGCCCCCATTGGGGTGGTGATCACCGTCTCCAACAAGCTGACGAGATCACTCATGCCTTGCTCGACTGTAGCGTAGATGTAGCGCTGGAAATCCGGGGAGAGGGCGAGGGCGTTCTGGAAGGCCGCCTTGGGAATCAAGGCGGCGCGCACGGGAGTATCCGTGATGGCGTCGGCATGATAGCACTTGCCGCTCATGAGGCATGAGGTGGTCAGTTCACAGATGTGGCCTGGCCGCAGGTGATAGAGGGCGATTTCCTGGCCGCTGCCGGAAATTTTCTCCACCTTGACGGTGCCGGATAAAATGAGAATGAAATGCTCACAGGCCTCGCCATCCTTGTAGAGGGTGGTGTGAGGCGGAAACTCCACCACCCGCGCCGCGGCCAGTGCCTTGCGCCATGCGGGCTCGGCGATGGCCATCAGTTCAGGGAAGGCGGTTAGCCACCCGGGGTGAGTATCGCTGCGGTCTTGCGGCATGGATCCACCTTACTGTTGCATAGTGGTTCGGACAAAAGGGGCAGACCTTCAGTGCTCCACCGGCCCCAGGTTCTATGTCCTCAAGAGGCGCCGAAGTTCCCGAGGAGAGGAAATTCCTGCAATGATTACGTCATGCGCCTGATCAGCGACACCCGGTCTTCGTAGGCGCGGCGTGCAATATGCACATCTTCGAGGAAATAGGGCAGCTCATCCAGGGTCAGCGCCTGGGGGCCGTCCACCAGCGCCTTGCTGGGCACGGGATGAAAATCCACCAGAATCATGTTGGCGCCTGCCACGACACCCTGGGCGATGACGTGCATGACATCCAGGATGCCATCGGGATCGGCATCACGGGTGCCCACAGAATGGGAGGGATCGATACACACGGGCATGCGGGTGAGGCGCTTGATGACCGGGACGTGGGCGAAGTCGACGAAGTTGCGATGGGGGTCGCCCATGTTGGTCTTCATGCCGCGCAGCCCGAAAATGACTTTGCGGTTACCTTCGCTGGCCAGGTATTCGGCCGCATTGAGAGACTCCTCTAGCGTGATGCCAAAACCGCGTTTGAGCAGTACCGGGAATTTCTGCTGGCGTCCCACCTTTTTGAGCAACTCGAAATTCTGGGTGTTGCGGGTGCCGATCTGCAGCATGATGCCCGTCGGGTTGCCTGTTAGCTCCAGGGCCTCGTTGATCTCTTCGATATGGGCCTCGTGGGTTATTTCCATGGCAATGACCTTGATGCCGTATTTTCCCGCCAGCTCGAACACATAGGGCAGGCATTCCTTGCCATGCCCCTGGAAGGAATAAGGGTTGGTGCGCGGCTTGTAGGCCCCCATGCGGGTGCATGCCTGGCCATGTGCCTGCAGGGCCTTCATCGTGAGTTCCACATGTTTGCGGTTGTCCACCGCGCACAGACCGGCAAAGATGTGCAGGGTGTCCTGACCAAAATGCAGGCCGTTGTAATTGAAGTAGGTAGGGCGGTTGTCATCCTTGTGGCGCCCCAGTACGCGATATGCTTCGGAAATCCGCACCACGCGTTCGACGCCCGGCAGGCTCCCCATGTCTTCGGTGGATAACTGGCTGGTATTGCCCACCAGGTAAACCTCGGTCAGCGTCTGTTGCGTGCCCACTTCCTTGTGTACGCTGAGCTGGATATTCTCCAGGCTGCTCAGGTGCGCCATCAAATCCTTGTATTCGCGGCTGTCCTGTTCAATGTTGGGCTTCAATATCAGTATCATGGTGGTTATATCCTAAGGTCACTGTTGCCGGGTTAATAATATTATAATGCAGACCCGTATCTCTGCATCCAAATCTTTACCAGCCCAGGATAAAACCAGGCTGGGTCACATGGGGTCAGTCGCGCCCGAGGCGGCCCAGGTCGCCGTAGGTGTCGACACGCCGGTCACGGAAGAAGGGCCATTGCAGACGGACTTCGCGGCTGCGCGCCAGGTCCACATCCGCCAGCAGCACCGCCTCTTTATCGGCGGGGGCCAGGGCGAGAATTTCTCCCTGCGGTCCGCAGATGAAACTCGATCCCCAGAATTCGATGCCCGGCAACGCGCCGCTGGGGTCGGCCTCGAACCCGGTGCGGTTGCAGCTGATGACGGGCAGATTGTTGGCAATGGCATGGGCGCGCTGGATGGTTACCCAGGCATCGCGCTGGCGCAAGCGCTCCGCTTCGTCATCGGGGGGGTGCCAGCCGATAGCCGTCGGGTAGAGCAGAATGTCGGCGCCTGCCAGGGCCATGAGGCGCGCGGCCTCGGGAAACCATTGGTCCCAGCAAATCAGCACCCCTAGACGACCCACCGCGGTGTCGATGGGAGTAAAACCCAGGTCGCCTGGCGTGAAATAGTATTTTTCATAATAGCCGGGGTCATCGGGGATATGCATCTTGCGGTACATGCCGGCCAGTGTTCCATCGCTGTCGAGTACGACAGCAGTGTTGTGATGGATGCCCGATGGCCGTTTCTCGAAGAGTGGCGCCACGATCACCATCTCATGTTTCTTCGCCACGGCGCCCAGGGTTTCCGTCGTCGGGCCGGGTATGCTTTCGGCCAGCCGGAAATGCGTATTGTCGATGGACTGGCAGAAATAGGGGTGGGCGTGGAGTTCCTGCAGCAGGAGCAGGCGGGCGCCGGCATCGGCTGCCTGATGAGCGGCGCTCACGGCGGCAGCCATGTTGGCATCCCTGTCAGTCGTGACGGCCTGCTGAAAAGCGCATATTTTCAAAGGACTCGTTGCCATGCTCGATCCATCAGAGGGAAATCCCGGCGTTCGTCTTACAGAACCCCTGCCGGGAGCTGCATGGTAACACAATGCAGGCTGCCATGTTGCTGGATCAGGCGGCGGCAGGGGATGCCGATGACCTCGCGGCCGGGGAAACAGGTGGCGAGCCGGGACAGGGCGACCTCGTCGGCAGGATCATCATAGCAGGGCGCCAGAACGGCCTGGTTGATGATGAGAAAATTGGCATAGCTGGCCGGCAGTCGCTGTCCTGATGCGTCGATGATGGGGGCAGGCAGAGGCAGAGGAACGAGCCGGTAGGGCTTCCCCTCGTCGGTGGTCAGCGCCGAGAGCTCCGCCGCCATGGCCTGTAATTCGGTATAGTGCACATCCGCCGTATCTTCACAAGCGCAATAGGCAATGGTGTGAGGGTCACAAAAGCGCGCCAGCATATCGATGTGTCCATCCGTATCGTCACCGATGATGAGGCCATGTTTCAGCCAGATGATTCTCCTGGCGCCAAACCAGACGGAACACAGGGCGGCGATGCTTTCTTCATCGAGCCCGGGATTGCGGCTGGGCGACAGCAGGCAGCGGCGCGTGGTCAGAAGGACGCCATTGCCGTCACTCTCGATACTGCCGCCTTCCAGGGTGAAATCTATACTGCAACAGGGCGTTTCACGGAAAACACCGGCCTCATGGAGGCGCCGAGTCAATTGCCGGTCCAGATGATGAGGGTATTTGTCGCCCCAGCCATTGAATTTGAAATGGAGGAGTTTGGGCGTGTCCCCATCCAATACCGTGATGGGCCCCGTATCCCTGATCCAGGTATCGTTACTGGGCGCGCAGGAAAATACGACACGGGAAAGGTCGGCGCCCGCCGACTCGAGTTGCGACATGACCATGGACCGGTGCCGGATATCACGGCAAACGATCAGCAGGGATTCATGGCGGATGATGTTGAGGGCGATTTCAGCGTAAACAGCCGCTACTTGTTCCAGACAGGGCGCCCAGTCGGTATCGTCATGGGGCCACACGAGCATGACGCTGCACTGGGGCTCCCATTCGGCTGGCAGGCGTCTCATGGGCATGCCTCGGGGCGGGTTCAGTTGGCGCTGTTTCCTGGTTGCAGGGGTGGCGGTGCCGCGGCGTCGAGAAACTTGATGATCTCCAGAGGGCGGGGCCTGGCGCTGTGTATTACGCGGTTGTTTTCGAAATAGACGATGTAGTTCTTGTACACCCAGCGCGTGATGGGAGGTCTGCTCTTGGTGGCCTCGCCGCTGGGGCCAATGATCTGCAGGGGATTGCCATAGGTCTTTTTTACCTGTTTCATGGTGCTGCCCCTGGCGGGCATGCCGCCAGGGCGTTCGGCTTGCGGGGTGGTAAGGACCATCGGCGCACTCTGACTGGCCCACAGGGCCGGGCTGCCGAACAGAAGGCACAATATCACGATTGGGGGCAGATTCTTGGGCATGGCTGGAATGCAGGAAATGCGGCTTGCAGACAGGGGCTTATTATATCAGAAAAACCCGGTGCCTGGATACCTTCAGGATGGGTGAGAATGTGAAGCTTGTCACTATATCGAATCGTTGTATCTGACGCAGTTGCGCCCCTCCGCCTTGGCCGCATAGAGGGCGATGTCCGCCTTCTCGTAAAGGGTCTCGCTGTTGTCGCCTTCCCTGAAGCATGCCACGCCCAGACTGGCGGTTACTTTGATGCAATGGTCTCCATATTCATAATCGGCCGAAGCGATGGTATGGCGAATGCGTTCCGCCAGCATCAACGCGCCTTGCTTGGCTGTATTGCTCAGGAGAATAATGAACTCCTCGCCACCGGAACGAAACAGAATATCCGAGCAACGTGTGCACTCGATGACGGCATCCGCCACGGATTTGATGATAAAGTCGCCAGCCAGATGCCCGTAGGTATCGTTGATGGATTTGAAGTGATCGATGTCCAGTTCGATCAGCGACAGGGGGGTGTTGTAACGGCGGGCGATTTCAGTTTCGCGTATGAGCGCCGAGTTCATGGTGCTCCTGTTGTTGGCGCCGGTCAGCGGATCGGTATGGGCCGCTGTCAACGCCAGTTTGTACATAATGGCGTTTCTCAGGGGGTAGACCAGGCTGCAAATCAGGGATTCCAGCAGTGTGGTTTCATTCTCGGTAAATTTTCTGGCGCGCGTGAACGTCAACTGTCCCAGGGTTTGCCCCGCCACGACCAGTTGGTAGGAACAGGTATGGCCTTTTCCGGTTCCCTTGAGTACGTGTATGCTCTGCGATTTATGATCGAATGCAATGCTGTCGTGTGGAATCAGGCCCTGGATTTCAGAGGAAAACACATCGATGAGCTTGTCTACCTCAAGCGTTGTCTGCAGGACACTGGCTATCTTGAGGGCTTTTTGATGCCCTTCCTGCCCCGCCTCCGAGGCGATGACACTGGACAACAGGGCCAGGTTTCCTGCCTCAGGCACAGTCTGATTACTTTCGAGTTGTTGTTGGCTTGGCATATACATAACCTTCCTCCAGGCTACAGCTTGAACTTGGCAGTTTGCTTGGTCATGCAAGATGCAGTTTCCATGCCATGTGCCTGAAGACATTGATTTAAGCTTGGCGCGCTTATATGGTTAACAATTTATACGAATCGTCCAAGCTAATCAAAGAAGTATGGAAAGGACAGGGGAGAGGCCGCCAATTATTTGGCGCAACAGCGGATTCTTAAGTTAAGGAAGGTCTGATTAATTCGTCATCCCGGCGAAGGCCGGGATCCAGTTATTTGATTTTCCTGGATTCCCGCCTGCGCGGGAATGACGATTGTCGGATTAATCAGGCCTTCCTTAAATAGAAAATCGGTGTGCTTTTTTGTCTTTATTTAACGCTTTATCTAGAAGAGCAGGGTAAAAGCCTGGTTGGCGCCAGGCTCAAAAAGAGGTGAATGACATGGACGTCGATCAAACTCCCATCAGGGATTATCACGAGCTGCTGCGCCTGATAAAAAAGCAGCAGCCCCGGCCTGAATTGTTGCTGGGGGAAATACTCACCGGCGACTACGGCATCGAAAAATGCGATCTGCAGGTTGCCCTTCAGCGCCAAAAGAAAAGAACGGGCAAACATCTGGGCGTCATCCTGCGCGAGATGGGGGTGGTGAGCGATGAGTTGCTCAACGCCGCCCTGGGCAAGAAATTCGGCATTCCCTATGTGAAGATAGAGTCCCTGGAGATCAGCACCGGCGTACTTTCCCGCGTCCCCATCGACATTGCATTTCAGTTCAGCCTGATGCCCTTGGGAGAACACGAGGGGCAGCTCATTGTCGCCATGGTGAATCCACTGGACACGAACAGCCTGGACGCCCTGCGTTTCAACTGCCCCCTCAAGATCATTCCCGTCATGGCTTCCTTCAAGGATATCACCCTTGCCCATAACAAGTATTACAGCAAATTCGACGAAGACGAGGCCATGGAGAACAGCACATGTACCGCCATGGACAAACGTCCCGGGCCTGAAGGCTCGCGCCAGCACCTGGAACAGCAGGCCCGCACCAGGCCCATCGTGCGCCTGTTGAATGCCATCGTCCTCCAAGGTGTGTTGAGGAAGGCCTCGGACATCAATATCCGGCCTGGACAACACCAGGTGCGTATTTTCTACCGCATCGACGGACGCATGCAGTATTCACGTACATTGGACAAGTCCCTGCTGGCGGCCCTGGTAAGCCGTATCAAGATCATTGCCGGCATGGACATTGCCGAGCGCCGCCTGCCGCAGGACGGCAACGCACGCCTCATGCGCGGCGACAATCCCATCGATCTGAGAGTATCTGTTCTGCCTACCGTCCATGGCGAAAGCGTGGTCATCCGCATCCTGGACAAGCAGGCGGGACTGAAGTCCATCGATCAACTGGGGCTGATGGAGGATGAGGAAGCGGCGCTGCGTTCGCTATTGGGAAAACCCAGCGGCATTCTTCTCGTCACGGGCCATACTGGTTCCGGCAAGTCCACGACACTCTATGCCATGCTGCACGAACTGGCCAAGAGCAAACCCCACATCATCACCATAGAAGATCCAGTGGAGTATGGTATCGATGGAGTCGAGCAGATCCAGATTCTGGAAAAAAAGGGACTGACATTTCCCGTCATCCTGCGCCACATTCTCCGCCACGACCCGGACATCATCATGATCGGAGAGATCCGCGACCAGGAGACGGCCATCATCGCCAGCCGCGCCGCCCTGACGGGGCACCTCGTCCTCAGTACTCTCCATACCAATGATGCGCCCAGCGCCATCACCCGCCTGCTGGACCTGGGCGTCGCCCCTTACATGCTTAGCGCAACCCTGCTCGGCGTCATGTCCCAACGCCTGGTGCGCCTCATCTGTCCCCGCTGCCGTCAGCCCGACGATGCCTTGCCGGAAAGGCTGCGGGGAGAAATAGATGAATCCACGCAATACTGCCGTGGCAAAGGCTGCGGCCACTGTGCTTACAGCGGGTGTCACGGCCGCGCCCTCGTCAGCGAAATATTGACCGTCACGCCAGAACTGGCGCAGGCCATCAACTGCTCGGCAAGCACGCAGGAAATCACCCGTCTGGCCATGGATCAGGGCATGAAGCGCATTCGCGAGAATCTTCTGGATTTGGCAAAGACCGGCAAGGTTTCACTGTGCGATGTTCTTATAGGGTAACTACTCACCCCTCAGATGGCGGAATAGTCGCTATACGTCATTCCCGCATGGGGTAAGCGGGAATCCAGTGGTTTTAACGACATGGATTCCGGCTCATTTGTACCCGCAGGGTGAAAATCGTGCGGAATGACGGGTATCCGGGGGCATGAGTAGTTACCTTATAGGTTAATAAAGCCAAGGGATCAGATCATTCGATTCCCTGATTTTCCGCGCGCAGTCCAGACCGCTTCTGACGGCGCCTTCAAGGACGGAGGGATAGCCCGTGTCGGTATAGTCACCCGCCACCCAGCAGCCTCCGAGCGGGGTGGCGTTGCCGGGGCGCAGGGCATCAATGCCGGCGTGGCACAGCAAGGTGGCGCGTTTCTCCCGGATCACCTGGGCGGCATCCGGCGCCGGCCAGGCCGGATTGAGCGTGGCCAGCTCGCTGGCGATGCGCGCAATGAGTTCATCGTTACCGAGCGCCATGTGAGGGCCGTGGCTGCTGATGACGACAGCCATCACGCCGGGGTTGCCGGTAAGGCGCCGGTCGAAAACCCATTGGGCGGTGGTGTCCAGCAGGCCGGCCATGGGGGTCCCGAGACGGATGTGGGGCGGGTAGCGCAGATAGACCGTGCAGATGGGCGCGTGACGGAACCGCGCCAGCCTGTCCGCGATGGATGCCAGCGGGGGGTGGGGCGCCAGCAGGCGCTGGCAGACGGTGTCCGGGACGGCCAGAATGACATGCTCTGCCGCCAGGGCCTCTCCGCCGGCCAGGACGACGCCGCTCACCCGTCCATCCTCCACTTGCAGCGCCGTGACTCGCTGCTTGAGCCGGACTTCCCCGCCATGGCTTGTGATGAAAGCATGGGCCGGTCCGGGCAGCAGCGCCCCCAGGTCGGTGCGCGGAATGAGCAGGTCGGAGTCCCGGCGGCGGCGCGCGAAAGTGTCCCGCAACACCCGCCTGAATACCCTTGAAGAGGCCACGCCGATGGGGGTGTTGAGCATGGCCAGACACAAGGGCTCCCACAATTTTTTTATTATTACATTCTCTTGCGGGCTTTTTCTCAGAAACTCCTCAAGAGGAGGGTCATCGTTTCCTGAGGCGCCGGCCGCCAGTCCCGCCGCCATGCGCAGGGCCTGCCGGCGCTCGGCGACGGTCAGGCCCCTTGCGCCGGCCAGCCCCCAGAGCAGGTGCAGGGGCGCGGGCAGCCGGGGCGTGGCGAGATGGTAGCCGCTTCCGGCGGGGGATTGCATGCGCAGTTCGAGAGGCAGGCGCTGAAAGACATCGCCTTCCCTGACACCCAGCGTCTTCAGCAGGCTCAGCATGTCCCGGTAGGCCCCGATCATGAGATGCTGGCCGTTGTCGAGGCGTGTATCGAGTATATCGACGCTGCGCGCCCGCCCGCCGAGCTGCCCCGCCGATTCCAGCAGCAGGACGGGGATGCCGCGCCGGGCGAGTTCGACGGCGGCCGCGAGCCCCGCCCACCCCCCGCCGGAGACGATGACCCGCTTCATGCGTGGGCTGCTTGTTTGCCGCGTCGTTTTTCCTGGCGGTTGGTCTGCCAGGCCAGCCACAGCTTGTGAATGGGGGTGAGGCTGATGCGCCCTTCCAGGACATTGAAGTCGTTGGCAGAAATCTTGTCCAGGATGCGGCGATAGATGGCGGCCATGATCAGGCCGCTGCGCTGGGTATTGCGGTCGGCGGCCGGCAGGCAGGCATAGGCCTTGTCGTAGTATTCCCTGGCCCGCTGGGCCTGATGCCGGAACAGGGCGCGCGCCTTGTCACTGGTATGGCCGCTCTGCAGTTCCTCCAGGGATACACCGAACTGCCGCATTTCCTCCAGCGGAATATAGAGTCTTCCACGGCGGCAGTCCTCGCGCACATCGCGCAGGATGTTGGTGAGCTGGAAGGCCATGCCCAGATGGTGGGCGTATTTCAGGGTCTGGCGGTCCTGGTAGCCGAATATCTCCGCGGACATGATGCCCACGATGCTGGCCACGCGGTGGCAGTAGAGGGAGAGGTCCGTGAAGGTCTCGTAACTGGCATAATCCAGATCCATTTCCATGCCGTCGATGATCTCGATGAAATGTTCCTGGGGCAGGTTGAAGGTTTCAATGGCCGGCGCCAGGGCCTTGCTCACGGGATGTTGCGGCCGCCCCGCGAACAGCCGTTCCATCTCCTCCCGCCACCACGCCAGCTTGGCGCGCGCCACGGCCTCATCGCTGGCTTCGTCCACCACGTCGTCCACCTCGCGGCAGAAGGCATACAGGGCGGTGATGGCGCGGCGCCGCTCCGGCGGCAGGAACAGAAAACTATAGTAGAAGCTGGAGCCGCTGCGGGCCGCCTTGTCCTGGCAGTATTCTTCGGGGGTCATTGGATTGTGAATTCAAGGGAAATTTACGAGATACAAGGGGGAAGATACAAGATACAAGGGGAAAGATACAAGGGGGAGCCTTGTCCAATATGAAATGAGCCTGAACGGAGGGCTTGATTCCAACGTGAAATGAGCCTGAACCGAGGACGACTTCTGTTCATGATGGTCACCTATGGTGACTTACATGAGCGAC
>JALSGV010000200.1 GCA_026982565.1 Gammaproteobacteria bacterium | reverse complement strand
CTGTCCAGCACCCGGCTGTACCGGAAGTCGGATGAGCGAAACAGACGGGAGGCATGGCGCTGATGCAATGCAGTACGGTCGCGCCCTAGCACATGGGGGAGGGACTCGACGCGGAACTCCTCCTCGATGAAATCAGTGACGATATGGACGGGAATCCGTCCAACCGTATTCAGATAAGCGGCAAAGGCCTCCATCCCCGCGTCATCGGCCTGAAAGCCGCCGGTTTCGCGCAATGCGCGTCCGTCCCTCTCATAGGCCGTCACACCTTGGTTACTGATATGCAGTATCAGATTTACCATGACGTTACATTACATTTGGATGTTACCGATGATGTCGTAGATGGGCCCCAGCACGGACAGCATCAGCCATCCCAGCATCACCCCCAGAATCACCGTCAGTACCGGCTCGATGAGCTTCTGCACCCGCTCGATGGATTCCTTGATCTCACGGTAGTAGAAATAACTGACATTGGACAATGCCTGGTCCAGGGCGCCTGTATTCTCCCCCACCCTGATCATGCGGATGATCAGGGGCGGAAACAGCTCGGTGGTCTCGAAGCTGGTGCTCAGGCCCGTGCCCTCCGCGATCTGCAGGTGGGCCCGTTCCAGCGCCCCCTCGATGACCTTGTTGTCGGCCAGGGTTTCATTGATCTTGATGCACTCGGTGATGGAAATGCCCGTGGAATACATCAGGGCGAAATTGTTGGCGAAGCGTGCAAGGATAATCTTGCGCAGGATGGGCCCGACAAGCCACAGGCGCAACAGCACGCCATCGGTCCAGTAATGCACCGCCGGATTGGCGCGCCGCAGATACTTGAGTGTGAATACCGCCACGAACGGGACGGCAAGAATCAGGTACCAGTAGCTCCTGAAAATATCCGATAAAAAAATCAACGCGCGGGTATGAGCCGGCAGTTCGTCACCCATGTTCTGGATGAACGATACCAGTTGCGGCACCAGATAGGTCATAAGAAAAAAGATCACTCCCATGACGGCGATGGCCACGAAAGATGGATACATGACGACCTTTTTGGTATGGGACGCCAGTTCGTCCTGCCACTTCAGGGTCTCCGTCAACTCTGCCAGGATCTCCGGCAGTGTACCGCTCTGCTCTCCGGCCCTGATGAGATTGATGAATACGCGATTGAAAATGGCCGGGAAACGCTCCATGGCCTGGGACAGGGTCCTCCCCGCTTCAATGTCCGTGATGAGGGCGGCAATGGTTTCACGAAAACGTGGGTTGACAATACTGTCACGCAGGTCCACCAGGCCCTCCAGCAGTGGAACACCCGCCCGCACCAGTTGCTCCAGGTGAAAACAGAAAGTAATCAATTCCGCGCGGCCCACCTTGCGCGACCCCAGGCCGCGGCGGCGCCTGCGGGCCGGGCGGTGGCTGATGAGATCCAGGCCCATGCGCTTGAGGCGCTGCTCCAGGTCATCGTCATTGCCGGCCTCGATCTGGCCGATGACGGACTTGCCGTGGGCGTCGATGGCCTTGTACTGGAACAGGACCATGTCAGTGCAGGCGCGCCGTCAGATCGATGACCCGGGAAACCTCCTCCAGCGTCGTGGAACCATCGAGAATGCGCCGCAAGCCGTCCTCCGCCAGGGGGTGGAATCCCTTTTTCATGGCCATCTCCATGATCTCCCGGCGGGTCGCGCGGCGCGCCACCAGTTCATCCATATCACTGTCCATCCACAACAGCTCCATGACGGCGATGCGCCCCCGGTATCCCGTATACTCACAATGCTCGCAACCTTGGGCGCGGCAGATCCGCGCCGGATCTCCCTGCGTCAGGCCAAGCAGCTTGCGTTCCATGTCATTAGGCGTTGCCTGGATCTTACATGACGGACACAGCCTGCGTATGAGGCGCTGCCCGATGATGCCGATGATATTGCCCGCCAGGATGTCGGGCACGATGCCCAGGTCCAGGAGACGGGGGATGGCGCCGATGGCCGAATTGGTATGCACCGTGGAAAAGACCTGATGCCCGGTCATGGCCGCGCGCAGGGCCATGTCGGCCGTATCCTCGTCGCGGATCTCCCCCACCAGGATGACGTCCGGGTCCTGGCGCAACATGGAGCGGATGCCGCTGGCGAAGTCCAGCTTGCCGTGCTGGCCCACGGAGGTCTGGCGTATCATGGCCATGGGATACTCCACCGGATCCTCCAGGGTCATGATGTTGACCGATTCATTGTTGATGTAGCTCAGCATGGAATACAGGGTGGTGGTCTTGCCGCTGCCGGTGGGACCAGTCACCAGCAACACCCCTTCGGGCCGAGCCAGCATGAGTTTCAGAGAAGTCAGGGCATCTTCCCGCAACCCCAGGTCGTCCAAGGCCACGATACCCTTCTGGCGGTCAAGAATGCGCAGCACGATATTCTCCCCATACGTGGTGGGCTGGACCGAGACGCGGAAGTCGATGGGGCGCCCGAACAGGGTCAGGGAAATGCGCCCGTCCTGAGGTGCGCGGGTTTCCGCAATGTTCATTCCCGATATGACCTTGAGGCGCACCGCCATGGCCGACCAGTAATTACTGTGCAGGCTGCGCACTTGGCGCAGTACGCCGTCGATACGGTAACGCACGCGCAGAAATCCTGATTCAGGCTCGAAGTGGATGTCTGACGCGCCACGCTTGACGGCATCCGCCAGCAGGGCGTCCACGAGACGCACCATGGGCTGGCTGTACTCGTCACTGTCCCCCTGCACATTGCTGTAATCGGCCTCACCGGTCTCGATCTCGTGCAGAATGCCGTCGACGGACAGCTCGAAGCCGTAAAACTGATTGATGGCGTTCTCGATGTCGCTTTCACCCGCCAGTACCGGTTGAATATGGATACCCTCCCCGATTTGGGCGGCCAACTGATCGATGGCCACCACGTTGAAGGTATCCGCCATGGCAATGGTGAGGCGCCGCCCGGCGCGGTCCAGGGACAGGGGCAATATACGGTATCGGCGCGCCACGTCGCGTGGAATCAGCTTGAGCAGCTCGCTGTCCAGCACCACCTTGCCCAGATCGACGGACTCCTGGCCCAGGGCCTCGCCGAGCACGTCGCGCATGATGGCCTCGGTGACAAAGCCCATGGACACCACCACCTGACCCAGCTTGACCCCCCGCTTCTTCTGCTCGGTGAGCGCGACGCGCAACTGGTCCTGGGTCAGGATGCCCTTGTTGACGAGGATATCGCCTATACGGCGGGGACGGGGTACGGCGCTCATGATGCTCCCTCCGTAACGCTGGACGACAAGGCGCGGATACGCTGACGCGCCCCTTCCAGGTCAAATCTGACAGCCTGGCCCCTGGCCTGGTCGAGGGCCCAACGGTAGTATTGCAGGGCCATGCGGTCCTGATGGAGGTGGTCCAGGCTCACGGCGAGATTGAACAGATAGTTGGCGTTCCGCGGTGCCGCACTGTAGGCGCGAAAATAGGATCGCCGCGCCTCTTCCCAGCGGGACTGGGCGGCGTAGACATTACCCAGGGCGAAACGGAGATAGGCCGTTTCGCCATGCTCGCGCAACATCTGCTTGATCAATGATTCGTTGGCAACGGGGTCGCCAGTGGACAGCAGGCTGAGCAAGCCGGTCTGGGCAACGCCATCCTTGGGATCCGCCTCCAGTTGGCGCCGGTACAGCGCACGCGCCTCATCCCTCCGCCCCTGGCTCACGGCAACACTGGCCAGGCCCAGCAAGGCATCACGGTTGCGGGGCTGCCTGTTCAACACCTTTTCATATTGATGGCGCGCATCCAGAATCCTGTTTTCCTGGTAAGCCTCATAGGCCATGGTCAGCATCTGGTAAATGGATGGGCTGTCCGCATGACGCTGTATGGAAACACCCGCCGGTTTTTTCTCAACCGGTTTTTCTCTAGCCTCTTGCTGCCTGGCCGTTTTCTCCCCGGCCGGTGACCCAGTCTGTAGTTTCTGACGTGGTTCTGGCGCAACAGTCTTGGGCCGGGAAGTCGCAGCAGGCGCACCTGGCCTGGCTGCTGCCTCTATCGACACTTGGGTTGAAGAAATGGCGACCTGAGGCTGTTCTGGTTTGCCCGCCTGCCCATCCTGCCCCTGTTGCGGCGGTGTATCCATGGGCGCAAGCAATGCTGAATTAGCCGGCTGGGCAGGCGGCTGGACGTGAAGTGCCCGGGACCAGAAATAATAGGCGACTATCAGCACTAGAATGACCACCAGCAGAATGACTGCCAGGATAAACTGTCTTTTGCGCGCCCGGTCTTTGCGGCGGCTACCTGCAGAGAGTATCCTGGCCGCATCGTCCGCCGTCGCGCTGGAAATGGTTTCCTGCCCGTCTGCCGGTAATTCTCTGGGAAACTGTTTATCACTACTGCCTTCTGTAGCAAGGGACAAGCCACCCTCTTCTACAGCTGTTACCTCATCGGGCGTGGCCGTCACAAACGGCTCGATGCCGGATGGCTTGCTGGTGCCATCCGGTGGATCACTGGAATGCGATATTTTCTCGCCAGCGAATGCCGCCGATGCCTCTGCGGGTGGGTCGGGATCAGCCGGGCTGTTCTCTGCTGCAATGGCGGCCTCTATTTCGGAAAAATCCAATTCATCAGGCAACGGTGTTTCCATTTCGTCAGCGCCTGCGGCCCCAGGAGGCGCCAGCAGAGGCATCCTCCCCTCACCTCTTTCCCTCTCCACCTTAGGGGAAGGTCTTTCTTTATCACAAGAAAGGGGGTTGGCTGACTCACGTGGCCCACGTGCCGCAGTTTCGTACGCCCTCGAATCCGGCATTTCTCTGGCAGGTGCATCAGACGCTGGTATTGCCGACGATTCACCTTTGGTCTTGTTCTGCTCCGCCTGCTTCAAGGCGTCCATCAACAGACTCATGAATCCACATCCTTTCCGGGTACCGGCTCAAGCGTTCCGATGGCGGACCGAGTCTGGGGCAGGTACCGCCGATAATCGGTGAAATCTCCATCGATGCCGGCATTGCGCGTCACCTGGGGACGCAGGAAGATGACCAGTTCCGATTTCGTGGTCTTGTTGTTGGTGTAGGTAAACAACCGCCCCAGGCCGGGGATGCGCATCAAATAGGGGACGCCCGAATCATTGAGATCGATGCGGTCCTGGATCAGGCCACCCAGCACGGCCGTCTGCCCGCTGTTCACACGCAGTATCGATTCCATCTCGCGCACCTGGATCTGCGGAATCTTGCTCACCACCTCTGCCTGCGCCAGGGCCGGGTTGGGGTCATTGACGAAACCGATGACGCGCGAGATGGTGGGCCGCACATTGAGAATAACCTGCTCCCCGCGGCTGATCTGCGGCGTCACGCTCATGACGAAACCCACCGGCACCGTATGCACCGTGCTGGTGAAACTGGTGGTTACCTGAACCTGTCCTGCAACAGTATCCGCCTCCAGGGTGAAATAGACCAGATTGTCCACCACCTTGAGCAGGGCGGTCTGGTTGTTGATGGCCATGATCTTGGGGCTGGACAACACCTTGACGTCGCCGAACACCTGCAGGGCGCGCACCGCGGCGGTGATATCCCCCAGGGTGCCGTCCAGATTGGTGAACTCCAGCAGGGAAAGGGGTGGGTCGACCAGGTTGTTCCCCAGCAGGGACTGGGTGAAGGAGAAACCATTGCGGCCTTCCGTCAGCAGGGACCAGTCCACGCCCAGTTGATATTCATCGTTGAGTTCAACCTCCACCACCGTGGCTTCGATCAACACCTGGCGCCGCGCCCTGACCATGACCTGATCGAGATAACGCTGGATCTGCTCATGCTGGCGTGAACTGGCGCGCACCGTGAGCAGGCCGCTCTCGGCGTTGACGATGACCGAGGAGCTTTCACCACTTTCCAGGCTCTCGCCGAGAATGGCGCGGATGTTGTTTTGCAGCGTCTCCCAGAAACGGTTATTGGAGATGCTGGTGACCCGGGTCAGGGAGTTGTTGCTGCCGCCACTGGCAGCGCTGCTGGAACCACCCGCGCTGTTGGCCACGGCGGCGGCGCCGGTGGTGGCGATCTGGGTGGCCACATTGACGGAACTGCTGTTTTCACGGGACATGTTGACGTAGTCCACGCGGTAACTCTGCAGATAGGGCCGGTCGGGAACGATCATGAGGTTGGGGCCATCCAGGCGGTAGCGCAGGGCCACTTGGTCGGTGATGCGCTTGAGGATCCGGGGCAGGGTCTGCTCCACCACATTGAGGGTCACCCGGCCTTCCACGCCCGGGTGGATGTCCACGTTCAGTTTCGCATCCCGCGCCAGGCTGAACAGCAGCTCCCGCACCGGCACGTCCGTGACCGACAGGCTGAAGGTCTCCACCCGCGGGGCGGGACGCGGGGGCGCCAGGGCCGGGACATCGTTGACCGGCGCCGGGATGGCGCGCGGCAAGGCGGGCGCCGCCTGCAGGTGTCCTTCTCCCGTTATTTGCGGCTTCTCCGGCTGGGCCGCACAGGCGCCCAGCAGCGCCGCCAAAACAACAATGGCGGGCAGGCGCCAGGAGCGCCGCTTCATCAGGCTGTTCATGACGAAGCGCCCTCCGCCAGAGCCAGCATCTGGGTGGCCTCCTTTCTGATGGTTTTCAGGGAACGGATGAAGGGGCGGTTGACCTGAAACAGGTCCGGCACTTCCTGGAGGGCGGCCTGCGCCGTCGCAAAATCCGGATATTCGCCAAACACCACGTTCCAGCGTTCACCGCCATCCACCTGTGCGGGATAAATATAGAGCTGTTCCAGTTGCTCAAGGGCACCTTCCTGCAGCAAGCGTTCCAGGCCCGCCAGCTTGTGATCTTGGGTGAGCATGACCTGAATGGTGTAACCTTTTTTAACGGAGGCCAGCCATTGCCGGGTCTTGGTAATACGCTCCGCCAGACGCTGCGACGAATCCGGACTGACATCCATGGCAGCCTGTGCGACCGCCGCTGCCACGGCATTTGCGGATTGGTGAATTGGTTCAACCGCGACTGCTTGTTTAAGCTGCTGGGCGGACGGCTTGAGTACCGGGGTAACCGCGTAACTGACCAGGCCCACCAGGGCAAAGGCCAGGCCGACGCCGGCGGGCATAAACCGGCGCATCAGGGTGCGCCCTTCCCGGGCATATTCACTGTCGTTGACGGCGCGGCGCACATGGGTCCGGCTGACGCGCAGGCTACCATCGGCGTAGGCCGCCAGCAGGGCCTTGTCGGTCAGAACGTGGAGGCGGCGCAACAACCCCTTGCTGTGGACCGCCAGGAGACGCAGGGCCGCCGGGCTGAACAGGTCGACACGCACACATCCCACGGCATGCAGCCTGAACTGGATATAATCGCTGACCTCGTCCCGCCTCAGGTGGGGCAGGGCAAAGTTCTGGGTGATCCGGTCCCTGAGCTGACGGATTTCCGGGTTGGCGAGGCGCTGATCCAGCTCCGGCTGCCCGATCAGCAGGATCTGCAGCAGTTTTTCACTGCGGGTTTCGAGATTGGATAGAAAACGCAGCTCCTCCAGCGTCTCCAGGGGCATGCCCTGGGCCTCTTCCACGATGATCACCACCCGGCACCCTTCGCCATGGAGCGTGATCAGGTGATGATGCAGGTGATTGAGCAATTCCAGACGGTCGGCGCCGGCGTCCACCTGGGTCAACCCCAGTTCCTGGCTGATGGCGCGCAGCACCTCCAGGCGCGACAGGCCGGGATTGGCGAGATAGGCAACCTCCACCGACAGGGGCAAAGCCTGGATCAGGGTGCGGCACAACATGGTCTTGCCGGTACCCACTTCGCCCACCACTTTCACAATGCCCTCGCCCGCCATGATGGCGTATTTCAGAGCATCCAGGATGGCGCCACGGTGCGCGCCACTGTAGAACATGCGCGTATCCGGCGTGATCTTGAAGGGATGGGCACGCAGACCAAAATATTTGCAATACATGGCTGTCTTCCGTTTTTTGAAAGGATCCTGACAACAAAGTAAGGCAATTTTGATGCCATTCTCCGTCCACACATTTCGTGGCTTAAAGACGAATACCAGACGAATCAAGGCCACACCTTGAAACCATGCTATTTATTTGGTTATTAACCCGGCAACCATATATATCGTATTCAGGACTTCAGGCCTGTGCTGGAACAAGGCGCGGTGCGCAGGCAATGGTCATTCCATTGGCAAGCGCCGCAACGCCGTGCCGGCGCAGGCCTGAAGTCCCTGACAGATTGAAATCAAAGGACAGGCCATTGCGTGCCGGCCCGCTGACTGCGTTGGCGAAACTTGCTGTAGAATGAC
>JALSGV010000199.1 GCA_026982565.1 Gammaproteobacteria bacterium | reverse complement strand
CGAACCCCGTAGGGCCATTGGCGCCGGCATAGTATGTAGTCGGGTTGTTGCGGGTGAGAACGACGAGTTCGTTTTGTTTCCTGATCTGGTCGAGTACACTGGGAGATTCAGCGTGCCGCGTGATCAGTGGCGCCGAAGAGAGGCCGAGCAGAATGACGCTGATACCAATGACAGGGCTGAGATAGATGGGTTGTTTCATGGGCGTTACGACTTTGAGGCTATTTTGCGGCGCACCTTCCAGGGCGCGGACCGTGTCCTGTGAAGCGAGCCAAGGTTTTTCTTGATTACTCAGGGAGAGGTACCGAAGTGGTCATACCGGCACCGACTCGAAATCGGCTGGGGGCCTGACCGTCCCGCGCGGGTTCGAATCCCGCCCTCTCCGCCATTATTCAGGAGGCGTGAAGTGTGATCTATGTCGCTAATTTTAAACGATTCGGCTGCGAATTGCGAGTAATAAAATGCCGCCGCTATTTCCGATGGTGTTTGTAAGGTGCTGAAATGGCTGAGTTAAGTCTGGCAGGGCCTTGATTCTTGCATTTTTCTGACGCACAATCACACGCAGGCGGCAGAATAGGCAGGTCTGAAAAACCGGGGGCAGGGATGGGGCCAGGAAAAATGAAGAGAGGGGGGCGCATCACCGGCCTGGTGGTACTCTTCCTGACCCTGTCAGGCTGGATGACTGGCAGTTATGCGGCCGAACAGGGAGAGCCGGGAGTCCAGACGGCAGCGCAGCAAATACACATGTTGGGTGCTGCGCCGGCACATCATGATGGAGACACTGCTGAGATTGCATCCTTGCGTCACCGTAACTGCAACCATGCCACCTGCCCATTTCCGGGTTGCTGCGCCTTGTCATGCCAATACCCCCAGCGGGATCTTGAGCCCCAGCATTCAAACCAACCCTTTTCCACCTTTGCCACGGCAACGGAATTTATCTCGCCTGCTGAGATAAGGCCTCCAATTTTCCGCCTCTAACCCCGGCTTGCGCCATCCTCAGGTGGGAACGCGGGCAGCCTCACTTGCAACATACTGTTTTGTCCATGGCCGGTTTTTACCTGTCCGGCGGCAGGGCATGGGAATGGGAGGGAAAAGTCAATTATCGGGGTTCGCAATACGCACTCAAACGTCCCCATTGGGTAGCGTGATACGAATGATCGATAAATGACAGGATTGATTCCATGCAAATGCCGCCGGGCAGGTTCTTTTCCCGAAATGCCGTATTCATGAGATGGGACAGCGGTCCGATAACCTGCATGATATATTGAAAAACGAGAGTGCCTTATGGAATACCGCAAGATTACGGCAGTAATACGTCGCGATGCCCTCAAAAAGGTCATCAAGAATCTCAAGGAAATCGGTGTGCGGGGTATGACCGTAACCCGCGTCGAGGGTTACGGAGAGCACGCAGAACTCTATCCGGGAGATCGTTTGGCGCCTGGCGCCAAGATCGAAATTTTCGCGCCACAAAGCATGGTCAAGGAAATTACCCGCGTCATACTGGCTATTGCCCATACTGGGCGTTCTGGAGACGGTATTCTGGCGGTCTACCCCGTGGAGACACTCTATAGGATCCAGACCCGTGATACCCCCGCCTATGATTGAGCCGCGAACTATGGGCACGCAGGTGCCGTTCTGAATATCCCTTGCGCCTTGACCTGTGCGCAAGTCATAGCTTGTAGACTGGAAACAACCCGGAGTCACATTCAGGGGTCAGGAGGATGTTATGGAGGGATTGCTGTCTTTTCTGTTGTTTGCGGGGCTGTTCTATTTCATGATGCGTCTTGGGTGTGGCGCGCATATGACGCACGGTGGCCACGGTGATCATGCGCGGCACAAGGACTCTGCTGAACCCGACCATGTCGATCCGGTTTGCGGTGAAACAGTAAACACCGGGAAAGGGTATGGGGAGATGTATCAAGGCAGGCTTTATCGGTTCTGCTCCAGAAGTTGTTTGGATAAATTCGACGCCGATCCTCAGCGCTATGTGGCTGACAAGCCCGGGGAGGAATCATGAAGCAGGGGCTGTCACTGATGGGGGTAGGGCATGCAACCAGCCTCACCCTGGCAATCAGTTATGTACTTTGTGTCATTTTTGATCTGGTTTTCCCCGATCAGGCTATGTACCAGGCGTGGCGCCAACTGCTGCCTGGGTTCGAATGGCTGAGCTGGAAGAGCTTCTTTCTGGGGCTGATCGAAAGCTATGGCTATGGTTGGTACTTTGCCCTGGTCTGGGTGCCAATATACAATTTTGCCTCGCATCGCGCGGCCCGGCATGAGTGACCTGGTTTTTTCGGTATAACCTGGATGAAGTCCCCCGATTCATTCGATGACCGGAAAATTCTCTTGCTTGCCATTGCCATCGAACGCTGTTGCGCCCAACTCTATCAGGACTGCGCCTATCGGTTTCGTCCTTACAATCCTGGCATCAGTACCGTGCTCGAGGAGTTGGCCAAGGAGGAAAGACAGCATGAGCAGGAACTGACAGTTCTGTTCACGGAAGTTATTGCAGAGGATGCCGCGCTGGAATTGCCCGCGCCCCCGCAGCTACAGGCCTACACCCAGGGTTTGCGGCAGGTCAGCGATCATTTCTTCGTCGTCAATCCACCCATGGCCAGGACCATACTCGAGATGGCGTTGGAGATCGAGCGCTACACACACGGCTTTTATCTCGATATTCAGGACAAGCTTGATGATCCTCGTGTATCCGCGCTCATCTGCAAACTGGTCGCGTTCGAGGATGATCATGTGCGCGTATTTCTTGAGCGCCTGGAGCGTATCTGAAGCAGGGCGGGACAAGCGATACCTGAGCTATTAACCCGGCAGCAATATATATTGCTGCCGGGTTAATAATACCATGCAAGGGAGGGAGAACCAGCAACGGAATCACGCTGGTTTATTGTGATGCCAATAGGGTATCATCGATATATTGCTGGCGGTTTCCGCAAAAAGCCCCTTTTGATGAGTCACAGGTTGGCGTTTCGCGCAGCGAGGCCCGAATATTTCCGGCATGATTGCAGTGATTGGGCAGTGAAAATGACCGGGTAGTAAAAAGGGATTATATTGAACAAAGAAAAACAGTGCATCTGCCAGGATACACAACGCCATTTTCTGTTCCGTGCCTTCGACAGCCTGGGGTTGGAGGACGCGCAGCGGGAGTTGTTGCTTTCCTCTTTCCGCGAAACCCGCTTCAGCATTCCCGTTGTATTGCATCGAGACGGCAGAGACACGTTGTGCACCTTCCAGGGATACCGCGTGCAGCACAACCATGCGCGCGGTCCTTTCAAGGGCGGCTTGCGCTATCACCCGGAGGTCAATCAGGGGGAAGTGAGGGCGCTGGCCCAGTTGATGACCTGGAAGACGGCGCTCATCGATATTCCCTTCGGCGGCGCCAAGGGCGGCGTCACCATCAACCCGGCCGAACTGAACAAGAGCGAGCTGGAGGTGCTCACCAAGCGCTTCATCCAGAAGATGGAGCCTTTGCTCGGTGTGCACCAGGACATTCCCGCGCCCGACATGGGCACCAATGCCCAGGTGATGGCCTGGATCCTGGAGGAGTACAGCAAGACCCATGGTTATACGCCGGGCATCGTGACGGGCAAGCCGGTGGAGTTGGGCGGTTCACAAGGAAGAGAGGAGGCCACGGGCTTCGGGGTGGCGTGCGTCACCCGCAAGGTCGCCGGCGGCATGTCCCTGCACCTGGAAGACACCCGGATCGTCATCCAGGGATTCGGCAACGTGGGTTTTCACACCGCCATGACCCTGGCAAGGATGGGCGCGCGCGTCATCGCGCTGTCCGATGTGCGTGGTGCTGTCCATTGCGAAGCGGGTATCGATATCGAAGCGGCGCGCGCCCATGTGGCGCAGACCGGCTGGCTGGAGGGGCTGCCCGGAACCGAGCCTCTCAGTAATGAAGCCATGCTGGAACTGCCATGCCACATCCTGATCCCGGCGGCACTGGAGGCCGTCATCAACTGCGACAACGCCGGCGCCATCCAGGCCAAGGTCATCATCGAGGCCGCCAACATGCCCGTCACCCACCAGGCCGACACCGAACTCCAGGAGCGTGGCATCATCGTGGTGCCCGACATCCTGGCCAATGCCGGCGGCGTGCTGGCCTCCTATTACGAGTGGGTGCAGAATCTCCAGGAATTCCCCTGGGAGCATGAGTCGGTATTGCGCCGTCTTGAGCAGCACCTGCTGCGCGTTTACGGCGAAGTCAGTCATCATGCCGAGGAAAACGAAACCGATTTGCGCACCGCGGCCTACGAGCTGGCCATTGGGCGCGTCAACAAAGCCATACAACTGCGGGGCTTCTGATGAAGTCCCCCGACTCACTGGAGCCAGGGCATTGACTGAACAGGCAGGAACGACAACGGAGGAGATCATCCAGATTGCGGGCGCGGGCCCGGCGGGCCTGACGGCGGCCATCGTATTGGCGCAGGCCGGCCGCCAGGTGATCGTCCACGAGGCGCAGGGTGAGGTGGGCAGCCGCTTCGGGCGTGACTTCCAGGGGCTGGAGAACTGGAGTACCACCGGGGACGTGCTGACGCTGATGCAACAGGAGGGGCTGGACACCTCTTTTACCGCCATGCCCTGCCACGATGGCACCGTCTTCGATGCGCAAGGCGCTGCCTACCCCATCCACTGTGACCGCCCCATTTTCTACATGATCGAGCGCGGTCCCGGCCCGGGCTCTCTGGACAGCGCCCTGTTGGCCCAGGCCCGCGCATTGGGCGTCGAGGTGCGCTTCAACAGCCGCCTCAAGCATCTCCATGGTCCCGGCATCCTGGCCGCCGGTCCGCGCGCCGCCGACGCCATCGCCGTGGGTTATCATTTCGATACGGACATGGAAGACGGCTTCTGGGCCATCTGTGACGACAACCTGGCGCCCAAGGGCTATGCCTATCTCCTCGTCATGGGCGGGCGCGGCACTCTCAAGAGTTGTATGTTTGCCGATTTCAAGCACGAGAAGACCTATGTCGAACGCACCGTGGAGGCATTCCAGCGCCTCACGGGAGTGCAGATGAAGCATCCCGTGCCGCATGGTGGTGCAGGCAACTTCCGAATTCCCCAAAGCGCCTGCAGCGGCGTCCATCCCCAGGTGGGTGAACAGGCCGGATTCCAGGATACCCTGTGGGGATTTGGCATCAGACTGGCCATGGCTTCGGGCAGGCTGGCCGCGCAAAGCCTGCTGACGGGGGAGAATTATGATACCCTGTGGCGCCGTGAGCTGCTGCCGCAGATGGAAACGTCCGTCGTCAACCGCGCCCTCTATTCCCTGGTGGGCAATCGCGGTTACCGCTGGTTCCTGCGCCGACTGTCGTCGCGCAAGGACATCCGCCGCTCCCTGGGGCGCCAGTATCGGCCGTCCTGGCCCAAGCGGGTGCTGTTGCCGTGGGCCAATGGACGCTACCAGAGCCAGCGCCAGGATGTCAGCTGCAATCATGTCGATTGTCACTGCGTCTGGTGCCGGGGGTGTTCTTATTAACCCGGCAACAATATATATCGCTGCCGGGTTAATGGCGCTTCCTTGTTGGCCGGCTTGCACCCTTCGCGCTCCTGGCGAACCTTGTGGTAACCCGGGCTTGACTGAATATATGACAATACTGGCTTGACATGAGAGAAACCATAGAGACGACATGCCCCTATTGCGGCGTGGGTTGTGGCGTGCTGGCCACCCCCGACGGCCGGGGCGGCGTGAGCGTGGCCGGTAATCCGGCGCACCCGGCCAATTACGGCAGGCTGTGTTCCAAGGGCGCGGCGCTGGGGCAGACCATCGACCTGGAAGGCCGCCTGCTCCACCCGCGGGTGGGAGGCGAGCGCCGCACCTGGGACGAGGCCCTGGACAAAGTGGCCGGCGGCTTCCGGCGCGTCATCGCGGAACACGGTCCCGACGCCGTGGCCTTCTATGTCTCCGGCCAGTTGCTGACGGAAGACTACTATGTCGCCAACAAGCTGATGAAGGGCTTCATCGGCTCGGCCAACATCGACACCAATTCCCGCCTGTGCATGTCGTCCTCCGTGGCCGGTCACAAGCGCGCCTTCGGCATGGACACCGTGCCCTGCGCCTACGAGGATCTGGAGCGCGCCAAGCTCATCGTCCTCACGGGTTCCAACGCGGCCTGGTGTCATCCCGTGTTGTACCAGCGCATCGCGCGGGCGCGGAAGGAGAACCCGGACCTGATGATCGTGGTCATCGATCCGCGCCGCACGCCCACCTGTGATATCGCCGACCTCCATCTTCCCCTGAAGTCCGGCACGGACAGCATCCTGTTCAACGGCCTGCTGTGCTATCTCGACGACAATGACGAACAAAATGCATTGTTCCTGGAACAGGCGACGGAAGGGGCCGAGGGAGCCCTCGCCGCGGCGCGGGCGGCTTCGCCCGATGTGAGCCAGGTGGCAAAGCAGTGCGCTCTCGAAGAGGCGGACGTGGCGCGCTTCTACCGCCTCTTTGCCCGCACCGAGCGTGTGGTCACGGTCTATTCCCAGGGCATCAATCAGTCCACCAGCGGCACCGACAAGGTCAACGCCATCATCAACTGTCACCTCTATACCGGCCGCATCGGCCGGCCCGGCATGGGGCCTTTCTCCTTCACCGGGCAGCCCAATGCCATGGGCGGGCGCGAGGTGGGCGGGCTGGCCAATCAACTGGCCGCCCACATGGACATCGCCGTGGAGGAACACCGGGAACTGGTGCAGCGTTTCTGGAATTCCCCCGCCATTCCACAGCGTGAGGGGCTCAAGGCCGTGGATCTGTTTGGCGCCATTGAACGCGGTGAGGTCAAGGCGGTGTGGATCATGGGCACCAATCCCGCCGTCAGCCTGCCCGATGCCGACCGGGCGCGCGCGGCCCTGCGGAAGTGTGAGCTGGTGGTGGTTTCCGACTGCGTTGCCGGCACCGATACCACCGCTTGCGCCCACATCCTGCTGCCGGCCCTGGCCTGGGGCGAGAAAGACGGCACGGTCACCAACTCCGAGCGCCGCCTCTCGCGCCAGCGCCCCTTCCTCCCCGCGCCGGGCGAGGCGCGCGCCGACTGGCGCATCATCTGCGCTGTGGCGCGGCGCATGGGGCATGGCGGCGCCTTCGGCTACGCCTCCGTTGCCGACATCTTCCGCGAGCATGCCGCCCTGTCCGGTTTCGAAAACGGCGGCAAGCGTGATTTCGACATCTCCGCCCTGAGCCGCATCAGCGACCAGGATTACGACTCCCTCGAGCCGGTGCAATGGCCCATTAACGAGGCAGGGGAGGGGACGGTGCGTTTGTTCGGCAACGGGCGCTTCTTCACCGCCAGCGGCCGCGCCCGCTTCGTGGCCGTGACGCCGCGCCCGCCCGCCAATCCGCCCGACGATACCTTTCCCCTGGTGCTCAACACCGGCCGCGTGCGCGACCAATGGCATACCATGACGCGCACCGGCAAGGCGGCGCGCCTCACCGAGCACAGTCCCGAGCCCTATGCGGAGATCCATCCCGGCGACGCGGAGCGCCACGGGGTGAGGGAGGGTGAGCTGGTGCGCATCTTCAGCCGCTGGGGCGAGGTCATCGTGCGCGCGGTGGTCAGTGATGAACAACAGCGCGGCAGCGTCTTCGTGCCCATGCACTGGAACGATCAGTTCGCCAGCCATGGCTGTGTGGATGTGCTGGTGAACCCCGCCTGTGATCCCGTATCCGGGCAGCCGGAGCTGAAGCATACGCCGGTGCGCATGCGGCGCTACGAGCCTGCCTGGCACGGCTTTATCCTGTCGCGCCGGCGCCTGGACATCACCGGCGCCAGCTATTGGGCCGTCGCCAAGGGCGAGGGTTACCATCATTATGAAATCGCCGGCGAGCAGGCCATCGGCGACTGGATGGCCTGGTCGCGGGGCATGCTGTGCACCTCTGACAGCGACGTCAACTGGGTGGAATACCTGGACAAGGCGGGGCGCCAATACCGCGGCGTGCGCATGGTGGGCGACCGCGTGGAGAGCTGTATTTTCATTGCCCCCAGCCATAAGCTGCCTTCGCGCAGCTGGCTGGCGGGCCTGTTCGCCAAGGACAGGCTGGACGATCAGGAGCGCCGCGGCCTGCTGCTGGGCAAGGCGCCGCCGGGGCAGGAAGATGTGGGCCACATCGTGTGCGCCTGTTTCTCCGTGGGAGTGAACACCATCGTCAAATCCATTCGCGAAAACGGGCTGGACACGGTGGAGGCCCTGGGCGAGGCGCTCAAGGCAGGAACCAATTGCGGCTCCTGCGTGCCGGAGCTGAAATCGCTGATCGCCGCCAATACGGGGTGAACGTCCTCATCCTCTGGGGGCG
>JALSGV010000198.1 GCA_026982565.1 Gammaproteobacteria bacterium | reverse complement strand
GCGTTCTGGCAAGATGGCATCCGCCAGCTTACGGGGCGGGAAGACGATACGGCCTGGACACTGGTGGTGGAGGATGTAACCAAACCGGCGTTTATGCAGCCGGCCATGCCCTCCATAGCAGATGCTGCACAGTTGAAACTCAATGCCAATACGCCAGATGAACTGGACATCCTGCCAACCGCAAAGAACCACGACATCAAAACGGCCCGCGCCCTGGAGGCACAGGCGGATGAGTGGTGCTATGCCCTGGTCAGTCTGCAAACCATGTCGGGCTTCTTTGGCCGGGGCAATTATGGGGTTGCCCGCATGAACGGCGGCTTTGCCAGCCGTCCCTGTGTCGAGCTTCAGAAGAGCCGAACGCCGGGCAGCCGTTGGCGGCGGGGCATTTCCAGGCTGTTAGAGCTGCGTCCTGATCTGCTCAAGACCCCATGGCCCTACCGAGATGATGGTGTGGTTCTGCTCTGGCAACAGCCATGGGACGGCAACAGCAGCCTCAGCCTGAACAAGCTCGACCCTTTTTTTATCGAAATCGCCCGGTTCGTGCGACTGGTGGAGAGAGATAGCCATCTGCTTGCAATGGCAAAACCGACTAACGCCGCCCGCATCCAGGCCAAGGATCAACTGGGTGTCATGGGCGACCCCTGGATTCCTCTGAATGACGGCAAGAAAGCGCTCACTGCCCTGACCGTTTCAGCGGCGGGTCTGACCCCCGAACTCCTGCAAAGGCTGATCTTCAAAGAGGGCATCAAACCCGCTGCCATGCAGACCCCCACCCCGGATGAGATTGGCAAACCACTCTGGCTCTATGCCTCTGTGCTGGTCAGAGGGAAAGGCTCCACGGATGGTTTTCACTCGATCCGCCTGCCCATTCCAGCCAAGGCCGGCTCTGCCCTCTTTGGTGGAGGGCCACCGCAAGAGCAGCTCGGCAAGTTGAGTAAAGAGGGTCTGGCTGACGCAAAAACCATGCAGAACAAGGTACTCAAGGTCGCCCTCTTCTCCCTGCTGGAGGCCGGGCCGGAGAAGGTTAACTTTGACAAACGAGAGGTCTCCGCCTGGGTCGATCAGGCCGCCTGCAACTATAGCGAGGCCTGGTCTCGTGATTACTTCGACTGGCTCTGGCGCACCCTCGATCACGAAGATGAAGAGCAGGCCCGCCGCGAATGGCTGACCGCCCTCAAGAAAAAAGCCGAAAAGGTGCTGGAGGAGGCGATCCGCCGCCTGCCGGAGCGCCAGGGCCGCCGTTACCGGGCGCAGGTCAAGGCCCGTGGTCTCTTCTTCGGTTCCCTCTACAAACAGTTCCCCGAACTCAAGGAGCAATGCGATGCAAAATGCACAGCCTGAAACTGCTGAACAGTGCACTGACTCTCTTCCTGCAATCATCGGGCGCATCAGCGGCGTGATTGCCAGCGAGCAGTTCCCCAACAGCGACCGCGCCGCGCTCAAGCGGATGAGTCCGAATAAGGAGCCGCCCCTGAGCTTCTACCGCTTCGCCTTCCGTCATCTGCCGCCGAACTGGCAGACCCGGCGCGAGGCGTGGCAGGCGCTCCTGAGCGGCATGGCACTGATGTCGCCCCATATCCACCGGCCAGACCGGCCACTGGGCAGGGTACTCGCGGAGGAACTCTACTCTGAAGCCCGGCTGGAGCGGCTGCTTGGCACCGAGGGTGAGCCCCGGCGCACTTTGGTGCTGCGCATGGTGCGTTTTCTGGCGGCAAGGAAGCAACCCGTCAACTGGCTCAATATTGCCGGACTTCTGCTGATCACCGATACGGACAAGCGGGAAAAACTCCACATGCAGATCGCCACTGACTACTACAAAAACCTCAAAGACAAGGAGCAATAGCCATGTTTCTACAAATGCACACCCTCACCTCTTTTCACGCCAGCCTGCTCAACCGTGATGATGCCGGCCTTGCCAAGCGTATCCCCTTCGGTGATGCATCACGCCTGCGGGTCTCATCCCAGTGTCTCAAACGCCATTGGCGGGAAACGCTGCAACAGAGCCTGGATCTACCGGACGGCATCCGCTCCCGCGAGTTTTTCAGCCGCGTTATCCTGCCCCGCCTGGTGCAGGAAAAAGGGGTCGATGATGGTTTGGCTCGCAATCTCATTGAGACGCTAATGGGCAAATTGATCTCCGGCGGCCTGGATAAGGAGAGCCCGCTGTTCATGAAACAGCCCGCGCTGTTCGGCAGACCCGAGGCCGACTTTTTCGTGGCACTGCTGGCTGAATGCGCCGGGGCCGAAGATGAGAAGGCGGCCAAGGCGATGCTGGCAGAGCACCTCAAGACCGATAAAAAAGGCTTCAAGGCAATGTTGCGTCAGGCCGGCCACGGCAACCTCTATGCAGGGTTCGAAGGGGCGCTGTTTGGTCGCTTCGTCACCTCCGATATCCTGGCCCGCTCCGATGCAGCCGTGCATGTGGCCCATGCCCTCACCGTCCATCCGGTCACCACCGAGGTGGACTACTTCACCGTGGTGGATGACCTCAACAAGGATGAAGAGACCGGCGCAGCCCACGCCGGGGATATGGAGCTGGGCAGCGGCCTGTTCTACGAATATGTGGCGGTAGATATTCCGCTGCTGGTCTCCAATTTCACCGCCTGCGAGCCGCAGGCATGGCGGGAGCAGGATGCCGCTGATGTCAGAACCACCCTCAAAGCACTGCTCAAGGCCGTCGCCACCGTCTCACCCGGCGCCAAGCTCGGCGCTACCGCCCCTTATGCTCACGCCGATTTCGCCTTGTTGGAGAGCGGATTCCAGCAGCCCCGCAGTCTGGCCAATGCCTATCTCCAGTCCCTGCAATTCAAAGCGGGTGACGACCCGATGCAGCGGGCCGTGGATGCGCTGGGCGGGCATCTGCAAGCGGTCGATCGCATGTACGGAGCCACGGCGGATCAGCGCGTGGCCGCTACTACCAAAGAGGGCGGCGCACTTGCGGATATCCAGCTCAAATCTCTGGATGTCGCCATCGACGAGACCTTGAACACCATCTTCGGAGCCTGATGTGATGGATGCCCTGATACTGCGCTTCGATGCGCCGCTGATGAGTTTTGGCGGGGTGATGGTGGATCAGCACGGCCCCACCGACCGCTTCCCCGGTCTTGCCATGCTGACCGGCCTGCTGGCCAATGCCCTGGGCTATCGGCATGGCGAATTCGATCGTCTGCAAGCGTTGCAGGGGCGGATTCAATACGCCGCCCGCTGGGATGTGGAACCGGAGCATATTGTTGATTACCACACGGTGGATCTGGGTCAGGAAAAGATGCGTCACCCTGGTTGGACTACCCATGGAAAAATAGAACACCGCGCAGGCGGGCCGGGCGCTAAATTCGGCACTCATCAACGCTACCGCCACTACTGGGCCAACGGTGTCATGACCCTTGCCATCGCGCTTGATGAGGAAGGCAACCCCAATCTAAACGAACTGGAGACCGCCCTGCACCAACCCGCCCGCCCGCTGTTTCTTGGCCGCAAGAGCTGCCTGCCCGCCGCCCCCGTTCTATTGGCGCGGGTTCAGGCCGCCAATGTACTGGAAGCACTCTGTGGCTACCCCGCCCACCCCAGGATGGCAGAGGGTGACGAGACCCTGGCCGCCTGCTGGCCCATCGACATTCCAGGCGGCATCCACCCCCACATCGTCAGTCGCTACGACCAGCGGGAGTGGCGCAACCAGATCCATGCCGGTCGCCGCAACCAGCACGAAGGCCGTATCGAGAGGCCCGCATCATGACCACGCCACTCACCATGCTGGAGCTTCGGCTCAACCCCCAGGGATTGATTTGCTTTGCCCAGGAAAACCGTGTCAACCGCAATCGGGACGAGGATCTGGGATACGCCAGCCACGCCTGGCTCAAGGCCCTCTTTCAGGAACGCTCGCCCAAGCCCTACCGGCTCATCCATGGCGCTACGCTCAAACTGCTCGGCTACAGTTCCCATTCCGGCTCACAGCTGCTGGAACAGGCTCAGACTTTCGCCAGCCCTCTGGCACTGGGGGTGACCCAAATCGAAGAGCTGCAATACGCCAAGCCCATGCCCAACGAATGGCGGTCGGGACGGCGTCTCGGGTTCGAGGTATTAGCCTGCCCCACCAGTCGCAAAGAGGGGCATGAAAAGGATCTCTACCACCACCGCATGGAGCGGCTGACATCAGGCGAGCTTGCTCCATCACGGGAGCATGTCTACCGGGAGTGGCTGGAAAAACAGATGGGCGATGCGGCCCGGCTGGAGAGCGCCACCCTGGAAAAATTCCGTTTTGTCTCCCACTACCGGCGTGGGATGGATCGAAAAAAGCTGGAGCGGCCCCAGGCACTGCTCAAGGGGGTGCTGGTCGTTACAGACGGCGCTGCCTTCAACCAGCTGCTGGCTCGCGGGGTGGGTCGCCATCGCGCCTTTGGCTACGGCATGTTGCTGCTGAGGCCCGCATGAAAGGGGGGCTCTTTCCCGGTCGCCTCGGGCTGGCCGAATCCCGAATCCCCCATGCCGACCGGCATGGCCTGATCTGGCTGGCGCGCGGCAAGCTGACTGTCAATAACGGCACGCTCCACTTCACCGCAGCTAAATCCGAAGAGCTGGATGCCGGTGATTACGCCATCCCCTACCAGGGTGTCTCCATGATTCTGCTCGGCCCTGGCTCCACTGTCAGCCACGACGTGCTGCGGCTGCTGGCCCGGCATGGCACCCTGCTGGCCGCAGTGGGTGAAGGCGGCGTCAAGTTCTACACCGCCCCACCCATGGGACAGGGACGCTCCGAGGTGGCCCGCCAGCACGCCCGTCTCTGGGCGGATGAGGCGGCACGGCTGGATGTGGCCCGGCGCATGTACGCCTTCCGTTTCGGCCGCATCCTGCCTCACCGGGAGATCTCCGTTCTGCGTGGCATTGAAGGTGGCCGCATGAAAAAAACCTATCAACTGCTGGCCGATGAGCATGGCATCCCGTGGAAGGGTCGCCGCTACAACCGCCAGAACCCGAATGGCGCTGACATCCCCAACCAGGCCATCAACCACGCAGCCACCTTCGTGGAAGCCGCCGCCGATGTAGCCGTTGCTGCCGTAGGTGCACTGCCACCGCTGGGCTTTATCCATGAGGCCTCCAGCAATGCCTTCACGCTCGATATTGCAGATCTCTACCGCGCTGAAATCACCCTGCCACTGGCCTTTGTGGTCGCCAGGAGAGTGATCGACAATCCAGAGATCCCACTGGAACGCACCCTGCGCAGGGAGGCTGCACGGCAATTCCGCAAGCAAAAACTGATCGCAAAAATGATCGACCGAACCAAGGAGCTGCTGCATGTCGATGACAGTGGTAGTGACACGTAACGTCTCCGGCCGCATGCGAGGATTCCTCGCCTCCTCCATGCTAGAGCTGGCACCGGGTGTCTATAGTGCGCCGAAAATCTCTCCCGCTGTGCGGGAACGGATCTGGGATGTTGTCACCGAATGGTTCACTGCCGAGCAGGAGGCCTCCGTCATCCTGCTCTGGGCCGACCCAGCCCAGCCGGGTGGCCAGAGCGTCAGAACTCTGGGATTACCCCCCGTCAATCTGATCGATTTAGATGGATTACTGGTTACTCATCGACCAAACGCATAGTTGCTGTGCTCTTTAACAATTTGATACGATTCATCGGGTTAATCAGAAGAGCCTCCCCCGCGTATGCGGGGATCGACCTCATTTAAATGCCGTTTAACCGACCCACACTGCGCCTCCCCCGCGTATGCGGGGATCGACCCATCCATTGCTAGGCATGAAGAGTCTTTATGTTGCCTCCCCCGCGTATGCGGGGATCGACCGCTATACAGGCTATACAGGAGGCGCCGGAGATGGCCTCCCCCGCGTATGCGGGGATCGACCCTTGTTATGGCACGTCGCTACCGTATTCGTAAGGCCTCCCCCGCGTATGCGGGGATCGACCTCTTCAAGCGCATGCTTGATCTTGGCTTACTACGCCTCCCCCGCGTATGCGGGGATCGACCCTACAGCAGCAGGGATCTGAGCAGTACATGGAGGCCTCCCCCGCGTATGCGGGGATCGACCCGGTCATTGTAACAAGGGTGATCAGGTTACTGTGCCTCCCCCGCGTATGCGGGGATCGACCCAGTTGGCCATAGCTCTGTGTTCCTCAGATCCCGCCTCCCCCGCGTATGCGGGGATCGACCTAAAACCAGACCACATTTAGCATCAGAGCTATGGCCTCCCCCGCGTATGCGGGGATCGACCTAATAGCAAATAAGAAATAATTTGCATAATTTGGCCTCCCCCGCGTATGCGGGGATCGACCGCCCCTATTTCAACCGCAGCGGGTTCGGGTAGCGCCTCCCCCGCGTATGCGGGGATCGACCCTCATCACCTAGACCTATGCGGTAGCCGTTATTGCCTCCCCCGCGTATGCGGGGATCGACCTTGATCCGGCTGGCCACCCTGGCCGCCTCCACCGCCTCCCCCGCGTATGCGGGGATCGACCTGTAGATCGCATCGTAGGCACCGCCGCGCTGGCGGCCTCCCCCGCGTATGCGGGGATCGACCTGATCCTCCCAGGCGAATTGATAACGGGCTGCAGCCTCCCCCGCGTATGCGGGGATCGACCCTGAGCGGATGCCCCAGCTTGACTGCGTGGCCTGCCTCCCCCGCGTATGCGGGGATCGACCTATCGGGGAATCGCTTGTGCCAGCTCCGTACGCGCCTCCCCCGCGTATGCGGGGATCGACCTGCGCAGCAATAGCGCCTGCTGGCGTACCTGCAGCCTCCCCCGCGTATGCGGGGATCGACCCCTCGTAAAGGAGTTTAAATATGAAAGTTGAAAGCCTCCCCCGCGTATGCGGGGATCGACCCCTACAGCGTGTTCGTGCTGGCGCTGCTGGTGCGCCTCCCCCGCGTATGCGGGGATCGACCTGTATTCTGTTTTCGATTTGAAAGCTGGAGTTTGCCTCCCCCGCGTATGCGGGGATCGACCTATCGACCTCCACTTTATGAGATTGCTCTGTCCGCCTCCCCCGCGTATGCGGGGATCGACCCATGAGTTCCAAGCATTTCCCCTGTTCCGTGGTGCCTCCCCCGCGTATGCGGGGATCGACCCCCACTTGTGATGGTCAGAGCGTATTAGCTCAGGCCTCCCCCGCGTATGCGGGGATCGACCCCTTGTTTATGGGCGAGAGTAAACAGTAATGCTGCCTCCCCCGCGTATGCGGGGATCGACCCGTCATCAAAACGCGGGGTTTTATCGTAGGATCGCCTCCCCCGCGTATGCGGGGATCGACCGCCGACACCATACCTATTTTCCGGCGACCCTGAGCCTCCCCCGCGTATGCGGGGATCGACCTTTGCCGGGAGCGCAAGAGGTTATTTTGAGTCAGCCTCCCCCGCGTATGCGGGGATCGACCCACATGGGCTGTATACGCATTCATCTCGCGTGAGCCTCCCCCGCGTATGCGGGGATCGACCCCGGCATAGCTGCCAACTATAGCCTGACACAGAGCCTCCCCCGCGTATGCGGGGATCGACCGCTGGTTTCGTATGGTTACGGGTAAGGCGTTTAGCCTCCCCCGCGTATGCGGGGATCGACCCCCCGGTCGTGCTGCCAAGATAGCGCCGTACATGCCTCCCCCGCGTATGCGGGGATCGACCTGTCATCTTTTACCGCGAACCGACGTGGCAGGGGCCTCCCCCGCGTATGCGGGGATCGACCTACCTTCTACATGACTAGGGGACTACATCATGAGCCTCCCCCGCGTATGCGGGGATCGACCTGTGCGCTGATGATGTTGACCTGCCTGAGTACGGCCTCCCCCGCGTATGCGGGGATCGACCCGACACCACTAAACCCGGAGAGATGAAATGAGCGCCTCCCCCGCGTATGCGGGGATCGACCCATCAAGCAGATACTATCATTGTTGCCATGTCGGCCTCCCCCGCGTATGCGGGGATCGACCTCCGGTGGGCTGATTCTGACCCAGTATTTTTTGGCCTCCCCCGCGTATGCGGGGATCGACCTCACAGGGCTGATTTTAGGGATTGGATTTAAATGCCTCCCCCGCGTATGCGGGGATCGACCTCATGGTCGATGGGCTGCTTGAGTCTTTTCCTGGCCTCCCCCGCGTATGCGGGGATCGACCTATGCAGGTACATCCTGTTGCTGTCGCTGTGGCGCCTCCCCCGCGTATGCGGGGATCGACCTCGTTAGTGCCGCCGATGTCAATAGTGATTTTAAGCCTCCCCCGCGTATGCGGGGATCGACCCTCTTAACTCAAATGCCATGAATCCAACGACTGACCTCCCCCACGTATGCAGGTGTTAATGGCCAATACCG
>JALSGV010000197.1 GCA_026982565.1 Gammaproteobacteria bacterium | reverse complement strand
CCAGCAATTGCCAGGCACGGTCCGATATATCATGGCGGCGGTGAGCGGGAATCGTCATCTCCAGGCCTCCCAATCAATAGAGTGAACTCATTCCCAGTATCTCATATACTCGTGACGACAGCACCTAAATCCTTTGCTGCTTGTTTTCACATCTTTCAGCCCCATATAGCGAAAACGCATGGCCATATTAGCCAGGCGAATCTTGTTTCAACCACTCTTATGGAGGTAAAACCAATGGATGCACAAACACAAACGAATTTGCAGGAATTGCCACAATCGTGGAAAACGATGCTCGCTCTCGGCATTCTCATGCTGGTCCTTGGGATCATCGGCATGGGAATGAGTTTCGCCCTGACCATCACCACGGTGGTTTTCTTCGGGGCTTTTCTGTTGGTCAGCGGCTGCATGCAACTCGCCCACGCCCTGTTCGGCAAGGAGATTCAGCAGTGGCAAGGAAAAGCGATGCACGCCATCGTCGCCGTCCTGTATATCATCGGCGGTCTGGTGACGGTCTTCAATCCCATCGCCGGCTCCTTCGCCCTGACCGCCATGCTGGCTGGTGTCTTTCTCGGCATGGGGGTATACCGGATTTACGTGGACCTGGAACGGAAGAAACAGGGTAAGTCCTGGGGAACTCTGAGCATGGTCGGCATCGCCGACATTCTCATCGCCGCCGTCATCATGATGGGCATGCCGTGGACCGCCCTGTGGGTGTTGGGTCTGATGGTCGCCGTCGAACTGGTGATGAACGGCGCGATGCTCATCGCCACGGCGTTGGAAAAACGCAAGCAGGAACGTCAATCGCAACCCCAGGGAGCCTGATTCATGACGCCGCAACAACTGCGCGAACTGATCGCGCTCAACACGCTGGTCTTCGAAACCCTGGGACGACCGGAACAGGAACGGGAATTCAACTTCAAAGCCATCAAACGCTGGGGCCTGGATCTGATCGCCGGCAGCCGTGACGGTGTCACGACCTTCTTCACTGGTGTCGCCGATCAGCACCAGCCTCAGGACGTTTACGAGGAAGCGGGCAGCCGTTACCAGGTGGACGAGATTTTGACCGCCCTGCCGAAGGGCAAAAAACTCTACGCCCACATCACCATGGCGGAGGGAACCGCCTTTTTGATCGGTGAGCTCCGCGAAGGACAGGAGAATA
>JALSGV010000196.1 GCA_026982565.1 Gammaproteobacteria bacterium | reverse complement strand
TACGGCGAGGCCATGGGTTATCAGGATTTAAGTGCCGGCGGCATGGGCGAGGTGCAGTCCAACCTCTCGAAATTGCCTGATGAAGATCTGAAGGCCATCGCCACCTACCTGATGAGCCTGCAATGACCGATTCATGCTGCATGAGGCCAATCAGGGATGGAGGGTCTCATGCAGGAATTCGCGGACTTGTTTTCAGATCTGGAAGAGCCGCACTGCATCTGGTTTCGGTCTTTGCCTGCAAGAGCCGCCTGGTGCTGGGGCAGCTGTCCGGCGCGCCAGCGGGCGATGAAATCGCGGCGGTAGCGCAATTATTGGGGATGATGCGGCTGCACGGGGCCATCGTAACGGCGGATGCCCTGCATTGTCAGCGCGATACGGCAGCCCTGATCCGCCGCAAGGGCGGCGATCATGTGCTGGCCTGCAAGGGCAATCAGGGCAGTTTGCTGGAAGACATTCGCCTGTTCATGGAAGATGAAGAGACGGTGGTGGAGGTGCATGAAGAAACTGATGCCGGCCATGGCCGGACATAGGTGCGCCGGGTGAGCGTCTGTCATGACGTGAAATGGCTCAGGCAGCGTCATGGCTGGCCAGGGCTGGTGGCGGCTATTGCACGCGTGGAACGACGGCGTGAAATCGGAGAGACGATCATGATTTCAGCGCATTATTACATCATGAGCCGGGCCTTGTCCGCCGCCGAGGCGGCGTGGGTAATGCGGCTGCACTGGCGTATCGAAAATGCCTTGCACTGGGTGCCTGATGTAACGTTCAGGGAAGATGATCAGCCTAGCCGCAAGGACATGGTGCCACAAAATCTGGCCGCCCAACCTCACCCGCCTGGAGCCATCAGAAGGTTCCATGAGAGGAAAGCCCGAACACGCCGCTTGGCCCCCGATACCTCGAGAAACCCATCAATGCCACAGCATTATCTGAAATGCGATTGCTCTGGTGAGGCTGCCGGGGCACTGGCCTTGCTCGCCTGATTGCGCTACAGAGACAAGCGGTCCCGCGCCACCCTGCGGGGCCGTTTGCTTGCAGTTGAATGCAAACGCCAACGAGGGGGCGGGGAGCAGGTCATGACGAACGTGGTGGTCATCGGCGCGCAGTGGGGCGATGAGGGCAAGGGCAAGATCGTCGACTGGCTGTCCGAGCGCGCCGACGTGGTGGTGCGCTT
>JALSGV010000195.1 GCA_026982565.1 Gammaproteobacteria bacterium | reverse complement strand
CTACGCCGTGTCCCGCTCTCCACAGCTTGTTTTGCCCGTTTCCAAGCTGTTTTTCCAGCACAGACCTGCCTCAGGGTTCATTTGAGTCAACCGCGGAGGAGAAAAGATGAAATCACGTAAACATGTAACGGCAGTGTGGGGACTCGCATCCCTGGCGCTGGGCGCATTGTCCGCCTGTGGCGGCGGGGGCGGCAATGGCGGCGGAACGCCGGCCGGCGCGGCGCCTAATGCCAATAATAAGCCACCGGCCAACGCGGCGGTAACGGTGAAAATCGACGCCACGGCGGGCGGATTCGGCACCCCCCCAGGCGATCCGGCCAATAAATATACCTACTTCAACCTGGATACCGGGCAGGTGGTGGATATCAGTGACACGGACGCCGCCGCCAGCGGGGCCTGGCACATGGCCTTCAAGCGCGCCAATATCAAGCTCAATGGCGGAGTCTCGGGGCCGGGCGCGGCGCGAGGGGCCGTTGCCGACGCCCAGGATGATTTTTACGATGCCGCGTCCGGCGACCCCGATGTTTCGGTCTTCACCAATGCCACGCCGGACAGCGAACTGGCGGCCTTCGAGGCCGTCACCAGCGCCGACGGCCTCGCTTTCGCGGAAGACCGTTATATCCCGTCCATCAGGGGCGACGGCACCGCCGATGGCTGGTGGCTCTACAGCGGGCCGCCCGCGCATACCGTTTCGGCCAACCCTGATCAATGGTGGCTGATCAAGTCGGCCGCGGGTGACAGCTACGCCAAATTCCATGTCACCAATATCGTGCAGGCGAGCCGCGACATCACGCTCGATCTCTTCATCCAGAGCGCGGCGGCCAGTGCGTTTTCAACAACGGCAACGACGTGGACGGCCGCCATCGGCGCCGCCGGCGGCAGTAAATGCTTCGATATCGATACCGCCGCGGAAGTGGACTGCGCCACGGCCGCGGCCGATTGGGATATCAAGGTGGAGGTGGCAGGCCGCGCCTGGAACATCTGGACCAACGGGGGCGTTTCCGGCAACGGCGGCGGAGGCGCCTTCGGCCCCTTTGACACCGCGGGCGCTGCCGGCTATGTCAGCGGCGCCAGCAGCCCCGGCGGCAGGGACATCCGCCGCATGTACCGCCAGGACAGCGTGGGGGGCATTTTCAAGGACAGCACCTGGTATGCCTACAGCCTGCAGAAAGACAACAAGCTGTGGCCCAACTACCGCGTCTACGCCGTCGATACCGGCACGGGTTTCTTTAAGGTGCAGCTTCTCAGCTACTACGACCAGGCCGGCGTCAGCGGCAACTACACCGTCCGCTATGCGCCACTCACGGGAACGAGCAGTTTCGAGACTGTCTCCGTCGCATTGAGCGAGTGGGCGGTGACGCCTGATAAACCCACGGTCAGCACCGGGCCGGTGAGTTTCAGCGTCACCAATAACGGCCCGGCCGACAGCCATGAGTTCGTGGTGATCAAAACCGATCTGGCGCCGGACAGCCTGCCCGTGGATGCCGATGGCAATGTGGATGAGAGCGGCGCTGGTATCACGATCATTGGTGAGATCGAAGGTATTGCAGTGGGCGAGGATGCCCAAACCACATTTGATCTTGAGCCGGGCAAGTATGTGCTGATTTGCAATATCTGGGACGCTGGCGAACAGGAAGCGCATTACAGCATGGGCATGCGCTCCGCCTTCACGGTGCAGTAAAGGTTTTGCCTGGCTCCCTGTGAACGATCTTCCCGCTTCTCTCCCAGGTGGAGATCGTTTCAGCTGTTGCCACCCAGAACGCAAGCAGCATGCGGGGAGCCGGGTTTTTTATTCACAACCATTCATCGAGGAATGACTCATGGGTCAGAAAAAGAAACAAACAGAGAAAACAGCCCCTATTCATGACAGACACACAAGGCGGTCTTCAGGCTGCAGGGGATGCCGCAAGCTGAGAGAAGGCTTGTACGCCACACCATTCTACGACAGGCAGTCTGATGACAAATCGGAAGCTTAACCTTTCTTGCCGCTTCCCCGGGGACATTTTCAATGTCTCTTCTCTACTATCCTCCCCCTCCCATTGGAGCGGGGAAGCGGTTTTTTTAACAGGAGATTTTCCAGTGAAGCAACATATGAAAGAAAACGTTGAGATGGCTGTCCTGATGGGTGTCGTCATCTATTTTATTTCACTCATGATTTTCACCTTCATGCCCCAGAAGGCGGCTGCCGGGATGGCGAAAACCGGGTTTATGGTGGTTGCCGCCGACCGGGGTTTCCTGGGCAATCAGGAGATCAATGCCGTGTTGGACGAATTTCGTCAAACGCATATCGCCAGCCTCGCCCTGATCGGCAGGAATCGCCAGGGAGTCGAGGGCGACTATGCCGACTATATCCAGCGGGCGGTGAGCGAACTGGAGAAGCAGGGTGTTAAAAACATCGTCGCGATTCCGCTGTTTCTTTCCGGGGCGGACGCCACGTTCAGGCAATACCGACAACAGATCGCTTCGATGAAAGGGCGCGCCACGATTCGATGGGCGCCGCCCATGGCGGACAGCTACCTGACCGCACAGATCCTGCTCGACCGGGTGGAGGCCCTGAGCACGAGTCCGGCGCAGGAACGTCTGGTGGTGCTGGGTAGCGGTGCGGTGGATGAGGACAGCGCACAGCGCATCAGGGATGATCTTGAAGAACTGCTGCGGGAAGTGACCGGCCGCCACCATTTCAGTGAGGTCGATGTCCATGTTTACTACAATCGTGGCGCCCCGGATCACGAACAAAAGAACGAATCCGTTGACGAGTTGATTATCCGTGCCGCTGCCAGGCGTGGCCGCACGCTGCTGGTGCCGTTCACCATCGGCGCCAAGTTCGATCAACGCATGTCCATGGAGGGCTGGCTGGGGCGAAAATTCGGCGAGTTCGATATCGCCCTGGGCGAATCCATTCTCCCCCATCCCGAGGTGCTGACCTGGCTGAAGCAGACGGCGAACCGTTATTCCCACGCCTCGAAAGAACAGGTCGGCGTACTGATCATGCCCCATGGCTCCACCCAGCCCTATAACGACGGTCTGGAAAAAGTCATTGCGCCACTGCGCAAACGCTACCGCGTTGAAATGGCCCCCGGCATGGGTGATCCGAAGATTCTGGGACAGGCCGTGCGGAAACTGGAGCAGGAAGGAGTCACGCGGGTCATTTTTGTCCGCATGTACGCCCTGCATGAGCACATGAAGGCGAGAACCGATTATATACTCGGCCTGTCCAAGGAACCACCAACGCAGATTCATGGGAAACCCCCATCACGCATCAGGACCAGCATCCTCTTCAAGACCTTTGGCGGCTATGAAGATGATCCACTCATCGCGGCAATCCTCCGGGAACGGCTACTGGAGATCAGCGAACACCCGGAGAAAGAGACCGTCATCCTCCTCGCTCACGGCAAGATGGACGATGAGGACGACCAGCGCTGGCTTGAAGCCATCAACACCAACATTGAGCGTATCCGGAAAGGCTTGCCCAGGCCTTTCAAGGCGATCAAGGCCATGACCCTGCGTGAAGACTGGCCGGAGAAGCGCGAACAGGCCCTCGCTCAGATCAGGGAGGAAATTGAACAGGGAAACAGAAACGGCGGACGGGTGTTGATTATCTCAAACCGCTTATACGGGTCGGGACCTTATCATCGTCTGTTAGAGGGCGCCGTGTTTGAAATGAATGGCAAGGGGCTGGCGCCACATCCCAACATGACACGCTGGCTGGAGAAAGGAATCGAACAGGCCGTCCGTGCTGCGGTCACACCCCAGGAAACACCTGGAAAAGACACAAATGGTTTGAGGAAACAGCCCATGATCGACACATAGGGCCACACTATTAACCCGGCAACAATATATATCGCATTCAGGGCCTCAGGCCTGCGCCGGAACAAGGCGCGGTGCGATAATAAACAAATTTTTTCAGTTGTTATAGAATACAGGCCATTGCGTGCCGGCCCGCTGACTGCGTTGGCGAAATTTGCTGTAGAATGACTACAGCGGCATTTCGCCGCCTTGCAGCGAACCGGCACGCAATGGCTGAATACGACATATATTGTTGCCGGGTTAATAACTAGCGGATAGACAAAAACCATGAATGATCAATGGCGTAGGATTCTTGAAGATGCAGGCGCGGTCATTGTGGACGGCCAGGTAATACACTATGGCAGCCCGCTGCGCGAAACCAAGGTGGTTATCTCGGGCAGTGTGATGGCCGACCTCTCGCACTATGGCCTGATCGCTGTACGAGGCAAGGACGCCCAGACCTTTCTGCAGGGTCAGTTGACCAACGACATCACCCTGGTCAACGACGACCACAGCCAGATCAGTGGTTATTGCAGCCCCAAGGGGAGACTGCTTGCCATTTTCCATATATTTCTCCGCAACGATACCTATTACCTGCAATTGCCGGCATCACTGCTCGAATCCGTCATGCAACGTCTGCGGAAATACGTTCTCATGTCTCAGGTAACGCTCGAAAATGCCAGCGACGCTCTGGTGCGAATCGTGTGTTCGGGTCCGGACAGCGAAACCGCCTTGACAACCATCCTGGATACGCTGCCGGCCAACGCCAATGAGACCCGCCAGCAAGACGGCCTGACGGTCGTCCGCCTCCCGGAGAACGATATCGCGCCACGTTATATCATCCATGGGGACGGCCCGAGCATGGAAAAGGTCTGGACGGTACTGGACGCGCGGGCCGCGCCTGTCGGCGCCAGAGCCTGGGAAAGACTGGATATCAGGTCGGGCATTCCGGAAGTCTATCCGACCACCGTAGAAGAATTTATCCCGCAGACGGTCAACCTCGAGCTGCTGAGCGGGGTCAGCTTCACCAAGGGCTGCTATACTGGCCAGGAGATCGTGACCCGGCTGCAACATCGCGGCAAGACCAAGCGGCGCATGTTCCGCGTCAGCATCGCCTCGGAATCACTGCCGCAACCCGGCGCCGCAGTTCACTCGCAACAGGACAACACCACGGCGGGCGCCATCGTCAGGGCCGCGCCGGCGGGCGACAGCAGCTGTGAGGCCCTGGCCGTCATCATGATGGAGCATCGGGACGATGCCTTGTTCCTGCCCTCGCTGGGTGACGCCGCAGTGGCCCTTGAACCGCTCCCCTACGACATTCCGCCCCTTGAGGCATGACCCCGCCCTGCTGCGTGTAAGGCCTCTTCACAACGGGGCCTTCAAAAACATTCAAGTTTTTCCGTCACCTAACGATCACAAGAGGTGATTACTCCATCTTATTGACTCAGCATATGGCCTCATCACAAATAGAACAGTTCTGGCGGGATCTGGTTGCAGACATCAAGGCCAACCGGATAGAGCTACCAGCCCTGCCGGACATCCCCCTCAAGGTACGGCAACTCCTCGACAAAGGTAATGTCACTTCGGATAAGATCGCCAGGGTCATCAACGCGGATGTGGTCTTGTCCACCCGCCTGCTGCGGGTGGTCAACAGCCCGCTGTACCGCACATCACGCCAGGTGGATGACGTGAAGGCGGCCATCACGCGCCTCGGCTACACCAATGTGCGCAATATCGTCACCACCCTGGCCATGGAACAACTGTATCAGCATAAGCTGGCCTCCCCCCTGAAAATAAGAATCCTCGAACAGATCTGGAGCCACAGCGTCAATGTCGCTGCGCTGAGTCACGTCATTGCAAGACAATACACTTCCATCAAGGCGGATGAGGCCATGCTGGCCGGCCTGATTCACGACATCGGCAAACTGCCCATCCTGGAGTATTCCGACCTGATTCCAGAACTGGCGGAAAACGAACAGGCCCTCAACAAGATCCTTGCCGTCCTACACACCAAGGTCGGCACTTTGACCCTGCGCGCATGGAAGTTTTCACCCGAACTGGTGATGGCGGCGGCGGAGCACGAGAACCTGCAGCGTGCCCCGGGTATGGACGGTGATCTCACCGATGTGGTCATCATCGCCAACCTGCTCAGCCATATTGGCACGGACCATCCCCTCACCAGAGAGGACTGGACCGGAATCCCGTCCTTTCAGCGCCTGGCGCTGACGCCAGAGGAAAGCATTTCCATTCTTAACGACGCAAAAGAAGAGATTGCGGAGATCAAACAGCTCTTCGCCGTTTAACCCGAATTTCTCACCGGGATGGCGAGGGCTCGTCAGCCTGGTGAGAAATGATGTCTAACCCGCCTCTCTCATCGCGACGATCCCCTGGCTGCGCAGATAGTCCTCGTAGTTGCCGCTGAAATCCACGATGCCGTCTGGTGTCATGTCGATGATGCGCGTTGCCAGGGAAGACACGAACTCGCGGTCATGGCTGACGAAAAACAAGGTGCCGGGGTAGTTTTCCAGCGCCGTGTTGAGGGACTCGATGGATTCCATATCCAGGTGGTTGGTGGGTTCGTCCATGATGAGCACATTGGGTTTCTGCAACATCAGTTTGCCGAAGACCATGCGCCCCTGCTCGCCGCCGGAAATGACCTTGACGGATTTTCTGATCTCATCCTGTGAAAACAACAAGCGCCCCAGGATGCCGCGGATCACCTGTTCGTCATCAGCGGGGTTCTTCCACTGGCTCATCCAGTCGAAAAGGGTCATGTCTTCCGCAAAGTCGTGGGCATGATCCTGGGCGCAGTAACCGATGGAGGCATTTTCCGCCCACTTGAGGCGCCCCTTGTCCTTATCCAGCTCCCCCAGCAGGGTGCGCAACAGGGTGGTCTTGCCGATACCATTGGGGCCGATGATGGCGACCCGCTCTCCCGCTTCCACCATGAGATCGAAACCGCTGAATACCTGTAAATCGCCGAAGGACTTGTTCAGCCCCTCCACATCAAGGGCCAGACGGAAAAGCTTCTTCTCCTGCTCGAAGCGCAGGTAGGGGCTGACCCGGCTGGACGGCTTGACGTCATCCAGCTTGATCTTCTCAATCTGGCGCGCCCTCGAGGTGGCCTGCTTGGCCTTGGAAGCGTTGGCGGAGAAACGGCTGACGAAGGCCTGCAACTCGGCGATCTGGGCCTTTTTCTTGGCGTTCTCGTTGAGTTGGCGTTCTCGCACCTGGGTGGACGCCGACATGTAATCATCGTAATTCCCCGGGTAGACCCGCAGCTCGCCGTAATCCAGATCGGCCATGTGAGTGCATACGCTGTTGAGGAAATGGCGGTCATGGGAAATGATGATCATGGTGCTGCTGCGCTGGTTGAGGATTTCCTCCAGCCAGCGGATGGTATTGATATCCAGGTTGTTGGTGGGCTCGTCGAGCAGCAGGATGTCGGGATCGGCGAACAGGGCCTGGGCCAGCAGCACGCGCAGCTTCCATCCCGGCGCCACCTCGCTCATGGGGCCATGGTGCTGCGCCAGGGGGATATCCAGGGCCAGCAGCAGCTCCCCGGCGCGGGATTCAGCCGTGTAGCCATCGAGTTCGGCGAATTCCGTCTCCAGCTCGGCCACCTTCATGCCATCGGCTTCGCTCATCTCGCTGAGGGAATAGATGCGCTCGCGCTCGGCCTTCACCTGCCACAGGCGCTCGTGTCCCATGATGACCGTGTCCAGTACGCTGTATGCCTCGAAAGCGAACTGATCCTGGCGCAACTTCCCCACATGGGCGTTGGGCGCGATGGAGACGGTGCCGGCGGTGGGCTCCAGTTCGCCGCCGAGAATCTTCATCAGGGTGGACTTGCCGCTCCCGTTGGCGCCGATCAGGCCATAGCGGTTGCCCTCCCCGAACTTGACGGAGATATTTTCGAAGAGGGGCCTGGCCCCAAACTGCATGGTGATATTTGCTGTTGAAATCAATTCGCTTACCTAAAAATGTTATTATTGCCGGGTTGATAACCCGGCATGGTGTTCACCCCAACCCTCCTCATGGGGAAAGGGAGCATGCGCAAAACCATCCGGCCGCGGGTAAACAGGGCAGTCTACCAGCAATGAGGGTCCCGGGGCGGTTTATTTCTCCGGCCGCATATGGGGAAAGAGCAGCACATCGCGGATGGAGGGCGAGTCGGTGAACAGCATCACCAGGCGGTCGATGCCGATGCCCTCGCCCGCCGTGGGTGGCAGGCCGTGTTCCAGGGCGCGGATATAGTCGGCGTCGAAGTGCATGGCCTCCATGTCGCCCGCCTCCTTCTCCGCGAGCTGGCGGCGCAGGCGCTCGGCCTGGTCCTCGGCGTCATTGAGCTCCGTGAAGCCGTTGGCGATCTCGCGCCCGCCGATGAACAATTCGAAGCGGTCGGTGATGTCCGGGTCATCGTCGTTGCGCCGCGCCAGGGGAGAGACTTCCGTGGGATAGGCGGTGATGAAGGTGGGATCACCCAGCTTCTCCTCCACGGTCTTCTCGAAGATCTCCAACTGGATCTTGCCCGGGCCGTAGCTGTCCTTGAGGGGGATTTCCAGCCCCGCGGCGATTTGCCTGAGGCGCGCCATGTCCTCCAAGTCCGCCGCCTGGATGTCCGGGTTGTGTTTCAGAATGGCGTCCTTGAGGGTCATGCGCGTGAAGGGCCCGCCGAAGTCATAGTCCACGCCCTGGTAGTGAATGGTCGTGTCCCCGGTCACGTGCTGCGCCAGTTCGCACAGCAGCACCTCGGTGAGGTCCATGAGGTCGTGGTAGTCGGCATAGGCCTGGTAGAACTCCAGCATGGTGAACTCGGGATTGTGGCGCGTGGACAGGCCCTCGTTGCGGAAATT
>JALSGV010000194.1 GCA_026982565.1 Gammaproteobacteria bacterium | reverse complement strand
CACCAGGCGTTTTTCAACCGGCCTGTCATCAACGAGAAGACGCGCATTATACGCACTCGGACGGGGACGTCAACAGGGAATTAGAGAAAAGATCCAAGAGGAAAGACAAAAGATAAAACCCCGTTAACAATCAACCGATTACAACATGATAAAAAAACAACGCCAGCGTCGCGGCCAGGCTGACGGGCTGGCGAAGCCTTAGTCAGGTGCTTTCGTGGTCTATCGTGACCCTGGCAAAATGCCGCTTGCCCTTCTGGACGAGGTAAGTCTTGCCCGCCTGCAGCTCCAGGGTCTCGTCCTCGATACGCTGGCCGTCCACGCGCACCCCGCCGCCGCGGATGTTGCGGCGCGCCTCGGAGGTGCTGGCCGACAGCCCCGCTTCCTTGAGCACCAGGGAGATGGGCATGGCGGCGCCTGGACTGACCAGGCGCTTTTCCTCGACATCATCGGGAACGGCCCCTTTCTGGAAGCGGGCGATGAAGGACTCCCTGGCCTGCCGGGCCTCGCCCTGGGTATGGAAACGGGCCACGATTTCCTCGGCAAGCAGGAACTTGATATCGCGGGGGTTGGCGCCTCCCGCGATATCTTTTTTGTATTGCTCAATCTCCGCCATGGGCCTGAAACTCAGCAATTCGAAATAACGCCACATCAACTCGTCGGAAATGGACATGAGCTTACCGAACATGTCGCCTGGCGCATCGGTGATGCCGATGTAGTTATTGAGCGATTTGGACATCTTCTGCACGCCATCCAGCCCCTCCAATATGGGCATGGTAAGAACAACCTGGGGCCGCTGCCCGTACTCCCGCTGCAGCTCGCGCCCCACCAGCAGGTTGAATTTCTGGTCGGTCCCACCCAGTTCGATATCAGCCTTCAGCGCGACGGAATCATAGCCCTGCACCAGGGGATAGAGAAACTCATGAATGGCAATGGGCTGACCCGACCGGTAGCGCTTGCTGAAGTCGTCCCGCTCCAACATCCTCGCCACCGTATGCTTGGCCGCCAGTTGAATCATGCCGGCCGCATCGAGGTCGTTCATCCAACTGGAATTGAACATCACCAGGGTTTTCTCGGGTTCCAGCATCTTGTAGATCTGCTGTTCATAGGTGCGCGCGTTCTCGATCACCTCATCCCGCGACAAAGGCTGGCGGGTGACGTTCTTTCCCGTGGGATCGCCGATCATGCCGGTGAAATCGCCGATGAGAAAAATACACTCATGGCCCAGTTCCTGGAACTGGCGCAGCTTGTTGAGCAATACGGTATGTCCCAGGTGCAAATCGGGCGCCGTGGGATCGAACCCGGCCTTGACGCGCAGGGTCTTCCCTTCCTTCAGGCGCGCGCGCAACTCCTCCTCTACGAGGATTTCCTCGGCGCCGCGCCTGATCAATTGTAATGCTTCATCCACTCCTGGCATGTTCAACCCTTTGTCTGTTCATCAAGAAACAAGCTGTCTCGCCGATATATTAGCAAAGCGCCAAGCAGTCTGCTGTACGACACATTGCCATCAAAATGTTGACCGTTGCTGGCTGTCGAGCTAAGGTTAGCCCATCATTCGCCCAGCTTATCTATGGACAGACGAATTTTGATAAAAAACGACTATAAGCCAGAATGCCTGAAAACGAAACCTGAACACAAAGCCAATTACCGGCACCTGCTCGTGATTGCGGGTATCATCATCGGTATTGCGATCGTGCTGGGTGTATCGCCTGACCCCATAGGGACAACTCAGGCAACAGCATTCCCATCCAGCGATCAGGCAGCAAACGTTTCGCCGCCATCCGGCAAGGGTCAGACAGCGCCCGGATCTGCGGATGCCACTGCCGCTGCAACCAAAGTCAGCGGGACAGCGCCTGCGCAGCCTGCCAGGACTTCTGGACGCTGGCATACGGCCACCGTGAAACCCGGCGACAACCTCTCCCTGATCTTCAAACGCCACAAACTGTCGGCCCGGCAACTGCAGGACATCCTGGCCCTGGGAGATGACGTCAAGGCCCTGAAGCGCATCTTTCCCGGCGACGAATTGTCTCTCAACATCGATGAAGAACAACAGTTGCGCAAGCTGGTCTATGACTTCAGTGATGTGAAGACCCTGGAGATCACCCGCCGCGGAGAGCAATTCGTCCCACGTATTATCGAGCACCAGCCCGATGTGAAACGCAGCCATGCCAGCGGCATCATCAACGATTCCCTGTTTCTCGCCGCCCAGCGCGCTGGCCTGTCCGACAACATCACCATGGAACTGGCTGCCATCTTCGGCTGGGACATCGATTTCTCCCTGGACATTCGAGAAGGCGACCGCTTCACGGTCATCTACGAAGAGCTTTACCTCCATGGTGACAAACTGAAGGATGGGAATATCCTCGCTGCGGAATTCGTCAACCGGGGAAAGACCTATCGCGCCGTGCGTTACACTGATGCCAGTGGCAAAACTGAATATTACAGCCCCGACGGCAATAATATGCGCAAGGAATTCTTACGCTCTCCCGTCGACTTCACGCGGGTCAGCTCCCGATTCAGCCTGGGACGCAAGCATCCCGTCCTGAACAAGATCCGGGCGCACAAGGGCGTAGACTACGCCGCCCCGCGCGGCACCCCCATCAGGGCCACGGGAGACGGCAAGATCGTCTTTCGCGGGCGCAAGGGCGGCTATGGCAAGGCCGTCATCATCGAGCATGGCAGTCGTTACAGCACCCTCTATGCCCACATGAACAATTTCGCCCGCGGGGCCGGCAGTGGCAAACGCGTCAAACAGGGACAGATCATCGGCTATGTAGGCAGCACGGGCCTGGCCACCGGCCCCCACCTTCACTATGAGTTCCGGGTCAACGGCGTACACCGCAATCCCCTTACGGTCAAATTGCCCGATGCCTCGCCGCTCCCCAAAACCTATATGAGCGATTTCTCCGCCAAGGCAGCGCCCTATCTGGCGCAACTGGACCTCCTCAAGCGCGCCACGGTCGCCTTCAACACCCCGCAAGGGGACGCCAAAAACACGCCGTAAACTTCAAGGCCGTCTCCGCCACGTCCGTCATGCACAGATACATCGGCCTCATGTCCGGCACCAGCATGGATGCCATCGACTGTGTCCTGGTGGAGTTCTCACAAACCCTGCCTCAGGTTCTGGCGACATCGCAGACGCCCATTGCAGAAGATATCCGCTTGCGCCTCCAGTCCTTGTGCCAGGGCGGCGGCAGCGAGCTGGATGAATTAGCCGCCCTGGATCACGTCATGGGACGGCTGTTTGCGCAGGAAGTTCTGCAATTACTGGCGCAAACAGCGGTGGAGACCCGCGATGTGCGGGCCATCGGTAGTCACGGCCAGACTATCCGCCATTATCCGCCCCGCCAGGGGCGCGGCAACAGCTTGCAGATTGGCGACCCCAATCTGATCGCAGCCCTGACCGGCATCTGCACCATCGCTGACTTCAGGCGCAAGGATATGGCCGTTGGCGGACAAGGCGCCCCCCTGGTGCCCGCCTTCCACAACGCGGTCTTCCGTCGCGAGGATAAAGGGCGAGTCGTTGTCAATATAGGCGGCATCGCCAATCTAACCATACTTCCCCGCGATCCTGCCGCCCAGGTCACCGGCTTTGACAGCGGGCCTGGCAACCTGCTCATGGACGCCTGGATTCACCGCCACCTGGGAAAAAACCTGGACGAGGACGGCGCCTGGGCCGCCAGCGGCGCCGCCCATGGCCCACTTCTGACCGCCTTGCTGCAGGATGCCTATTTCAAAAATCCACCGCCCAAAAGCACGGGCAGGGAATACTTTAACCTGGAATGGCTGGAACCGCTTATTGCCGCTCACGCTCCTGCAGCAGATCCAGTCGATATCCAGGCCACCCTGTGCGAACTCACGGCCCAATCCATCAGTCACGCCATTTTTCAACATGCGTCCCACTGCGAGGAGGTCCTGCTCTGCGGAGGCGGCATTCATAACAAGTACTTGCTACAGCGCCTGTCAACACTCCTGGCGCCCCGCACCCTGCATTCCACTCATGACTTCGGCATAGCGCCCGACTTCGTCGAAGCCATCGCCTTTGCCTGGCTGGCCAGGCAAACCCTGGAGGGAAAGCCGGGAAACCTGCCGTCCGTAACTGGAGCGGAACGGGCGGTGATATTGGGAGGGGTATACTCATGATGTGTTTCAGGCTTCTCGTGAAGGCCAAAATCAGAGGCTCCCTAAGAACGGCCTGACGCCATCTCCTGTCCTGACAAATTGCGTAGCGCACTAACCGCCGCCTGCGCCGCGGCATCGATATCCGCCTCTTTGCCAGCCAGGGTGAGTCGCCCAAAGGCGCCGACGGCGCGCGCATCCACCAGCGTGATATTGGCGGCCTTTTCCGCCTCATTGGCCGCATAGACGACATAACCCGCCGGCTCGGTCTCAAGAATGAATATGCTCTGCCCGGGCAGGATCATGGACCCCTTGCGGTCCTGACGATTGATCAACACGGCATGGTCAGGCGTGATGGCGCGGACAGTTTCACGCCAGGCAATGCGGCATTTCTGACGCGCATCTTCTGTCGTTCCAATACGATCAAGCACAGCCCGCCCCGCCTCGATCACATCACTCTGATCACGATGGTGAAACACCATTGAGCTGAAGGCGCGCTCGACGACCTGTTGCCCGAGATGCACCCGTGTCGCCTTGAGCGCAATATCGGTCAGGCGGTGGATCGCCATGCCAGGCTCCACCTCAAGCCATAGGCAGGCATCACCTGGCACCGGCAGAAAACCTTGAGAAACCGTCCCCAGGTAAATGGCCAGTTGTGGTTGCAGGGAGTCGATGAACACATAGGTGCGTAGCTTGATCATCTGAGCCCGGCCACCCTGGGCCTGCCATCATCACCCTGTCTCACCTGCCCCGGCCCCGCTTGTTTCCTTCGCCCCTGTCGCGGCTTTCTCTGTGGCGTTCCGAGAATTTTGCGTATAAGGTGTTCATTTTTTCCGTGATCACGGGTTCGCTGGCAATGGCGAAATCGAGAAAGGCGCGGGTGATAGGTGACAGTTCCTTGTTCCTGGTATGAGCCAGATACCATTTGCGCTCTATCGGGAATCCTTCAACATCTAGGACATCAACAGGACCATCCGTGCCCTCCAACACCAGGGTATGCAAGGACAAAACCGCAATCCCCAGCCCCCCCACTACTGAATGTTTGATTGCCTCATTACTGCCGAGTTCCATGCGTACGTTGGGCATCACGCCATGATTGGAGAACAGTTTCATGGTGGCGTCACGGATTCCCGAACCCACTTCACGAAAAATAAATGGTTCCTGTATCAATCGCTCAATGGAAATATTGGACTCTTTGCACAAGGGATGATTGCGCGCAGCCATGACCACCAGCGGATTCCGTGCAAACGGGTAGACACAAAGATTCAGCTCCTTGCTTTTTGTCGCCTGCCCGAGGATATACAGGTCATCCTCATTGTTCTGGATGCGCTCGAAGATACGCTGACGATTCGTTACCTTAAGGGAAATGTCCACTCCCGGATACTGGCGACAGAAATCACCGAGCATCTCCGGCGCAAAATACTTGGCAGTCGTGATCACGCCCAGGCGCAGACGGCCCCGCTGCAAGCCCTTGAGTCCGGCAATGTGTGAATCCAAGTCCGCCAGGGCATCGAAAATCTGCCGCACTACGCGGTACAACTCTTCGCCAGCTTCCGTGGGCTTGATGCCGCGCCCGGATTGATCGAGAAGCGGCATATCTATCACATCAGTCAATTTTTTAAGCTGCGTCGAAACCGTCGGCTGGGTCAGAAACAGTTCCTCGGCCGCCCGGGTAAAACTACCCAGGCGCACGATCGCCTCAAAGATCTGCATCTGACGGAATGTCGTATGCCGTATCAGATAATCCGGCAATCCGCCCTTGAACCGGGAATTATCCTTATTTGTCATTACTACTCCTGCCACACTGGCCGTTGGCGAATACTACTCCAGGTGCTGGTTGAATTTTTCCGGTGTAATCACCTGCACATCCGAGATATAAACCGTCAGGTGATAACCCTTGCGAAGCTTTCGTTCAATACTGTCCAGCAGCACACCCAGCCGTTCCTCGGGCACGATGACCTTCGCCAGAATGTTGGCATCGAAGCCGGTCATATCCGTTTCCAGGCCAGAGGACCCCGCCCCTCCAACACGGAAAATGGTGTATCCGCTGACACCATATTTTTTGAACATCCCAACGATTCTCTCCTCCATCGAATCATTGGTGATAATGCTGAGCAGTTTCTCAGGGTATAAAGTTACCATAATTTAGTGTCCATCCAAGCAGTACAGTTTCCTTGTGATCTCTGCGGGGTTTAGCCGGCCAGCGCCTGCGCCATGGTATGATATAGAGGAATGCCCACGATAACATTAAAAGGGAAAGTGATTCCCAGGGAAAGTGTAAGGTAAAAGGAGGGATTGGCCTCCGGCACTGCCAGGCGCATGGCCGGCGGAACGGCGATGTAGGAAGCGCTCGCTCCCAACACCGCAACCAGCGTGGCGCCCCCCACGCTGAATCCAAGGATATTGCTCCCCACATAGACGCCTATCACGCCTCCAACCAACGGCATTACGATACCGAACATACCCAGCACCCAGCCAACCTTGCGAAAATCACTGATGCGGCGTGACGCCACCATTCCCATTTCAAACAAAAACAGGCACAACACACCCATAAAGATATCATTGATGAAGGGAAACAGTTTTTCCATCCCCGACGGGGTCGAAATCGCACCAATAACCATTGAACCGACCAGGATCACTACGCTCCCATTGGTAAACGCATCCCGCAGTAGCGCAAGAAATCCGGCACCGCCACCGTTCACACCAGCGTCAGCCGCAATCGCCGCGGTTTCGCCGCTACTCACCACTGTGGATTCACGAGCCAGTGACTGACGCGCCCTGGCAGCCAGAATCAGACCGACAATAATCGCCGGGGATTCCATCACTGCCAGCATAATCAATGGATAGGTCTCATACGAAACATTAATATTGTCGAGATAGGCGATTGCCGTCAAAAACGTACCGGCGCTGACTGATCCATAATGGGCCGAAATCGCCGCTGCATCCATCGGATTGACCTTGCGGGTAGCCACGAGCGCGATATAGCCAATGACAGGCAAACTGAATCCGAGAATCAGCGCCCACATGATCGAGTTGAGGGCCACCACCAAATCCACTTTGGCCAGTTCATAGCCACCATGAAGCCCGATAGCCATCAACAGATAAATGGAGAGAACCTTGGCCAAGTCGGGGGGGAAACGCAGGTCTGACCTGATCACGCGCGCCAGGAATCCCAGCGCGAAAAACAATACTGCAGGTAACAGCAAATTGGAGATGCTCACCTATTGATCCTCGGTTCAAGTTTTGCTTTCATGCCATGATCCTGCTGATGAGGGGTGCGGACTCAATTTACAAGCAGTCGCCTGCCGGAAAAACTGAAAGTCGAGCCCAACGGTAAACCCAGTCGCCTCAGTCAGGCCACACCCGCCTTGATATGAAAGTGGGGCTGACTTCATCCACCTTCTTCTTCACGGCGCCAGTCTGAATTTCCTCCTGATCCGTTAGGCCCGTTTCAGGTTTTGCTGAGATTTGGCCCTTGGCAGAGGCTACAGAACCCGGCGCCCTGCTCTTCCTGGCCGCTCTGGGCGTCGCCTCGGCCTTTTTCCGTTTGTTCCTGTCTGTCATCGTACCTTCCCGGCGCCTTCATTCGCTTGCTGACCGATTTGCCTGGATAAATCATCCATTTGCGCTGCATACCGCATCAATGCCTCGTCGATCTCCCCACCTTCATCGTGAGGTGCAAGCGTTATACAGACATGTGTAGGGCCAAAACTCAGGTCGGGATAATGGCGCTTCTCCTCGGCCAGGTCCGCAATACGATCGAGATATTCACGCGTTTCCTCGTAGTTGGAAAATTCGATTCTCCGTTCCAGGCGCGATGGGCGCTTGCGCACAAACCAGTTCTCAATCATGTTGAAGTCCTCCTATCAGGTCGCGCCTGCCGGATGATCCTCGCCCAGCGACTGCCGCCAAGTATCGATCTTTCCGGCATGCTGCCGTTCCTCATTCCATAGGGATTCAAAAAAAATTCTGTTTTCATGGTCCTGTGTTCGACTGCAATGGCGCACTGCCTGTGCGTAAAAATCGACAATCTCTGTCTCCATCCGGCCAACATGTCCCATCAACTGTGGCAATGAACCATCAAGACGCACCGGGCGCAGTACGCTGGCGTTGGGCGCAACACCCAATGCCAGCATCCTTCCGATGATGCGATCCGCATGTTCCATCTCCTGCGCCGCCTCATGATGGAACTGTTCTCCCACCTGTGGCATGCCGCGAATTTTCATCAGGCTGGAAAGAGACAAATACTGCTGCACTGCAGACAGCTCAAGGCTCAGGGCGCGCCCCAGGTATCCGTATATGTCCGGTTCCTGCACCATAACCTCAATTATTCTCTCCGTAGCGGATGAATATTCTCATTACCCATGAGAAGCGCAGGGCATGGCGGCAAGAGAACCTACAAACTCCCGCTGCCACACCCGCACTTCAAACCTACCCCTTGGCGCCGCCGAGCACCGGCTCCACCTCCCGGTGGGGACGGGCGATGATGTGCGCCGCGACAAGGCCGTCACCAACACGCTCGCAGGCGTCGGCGCCCGCGCGCACTGCCGCATTGACCGCGCCAGTCTCTCCGCGCACCAGCAC